>DATABX010000339.1:0-21834 GCA_036259335.1 Actinomycetota bacterium | reverse complement strand
GGGCGTTGAAGATCCCGGAGTCGATGTTGGTCTTGACCCGGCCGATGGCCTCGATGGCCGGTGCGGCGCCGACCACCCAGCCGACCCGCCAGCCGGTCATGTTGTAGGTCTTGGACAGCGAGCCGAACTCGATCGCGGTCTGTAGGGCGCCCGGCGACTGCAGGACGCTGGGCGCCACGTAGCCGTCGTAGGTCAGCTCGACGTAGGCGGCGTCGTGTGCGAGCAGCAGGTCGTTGCGCGCGCAGTAGCTCACTGCGTCGGCCATGAACTGGGGCGTACAGACCGCCGACGTCGGGTTCGACGGGAAGTTGAGCCACATCACCTTCGAGGCCTGCGCCGACAGCTCGGGGATGCCCTCGAGGTCCACGACGAAGCCGTTGTCCTCGGTCAGAGGCATCGAGATCGTCCCGCCGCCCGCCAGCATGGTGGCGGTCTGGTACACCGGGTAGCCGGGGTCCTGCACCAGCACCATGTCGCCCGGGTCCACGAACGCGGTGGCGAGGTGGGCGATGCCTTCCTTGGACCCGATCAGCGGCAGCACCTGGGTCTTGGGGTCGAGCTTCACCCCAAACCGGCGCTCGTAGTAGGCGGCGATCGCCTCCCGCAGCTCGGGCATGCCGTAGTAGGAGGGGTACTGGTGGGTGGCAGGGTCGGCCATCGCCTTCTGCCCTGCCTCCACGATGTGGGCCGGCGTCGGTCGGTCGGGGTCCCCGATGCCGAACGAGATCACGTCGACCCCCTTCGCCTTGGCCTCCGAGACCTTCCGGTCGAGCTCGGCGAACAGGTACGGCGGCAATGCGGCGATCCTGCGGGCACTTCTCACGCGGTCCTCCCATCGAAAACGTGGACTGCCGGGCCGGTCATGAACAGACGGCCGTCCGGCTCTCTCTCAATAAACAAATCCCCGCCGGGGGTGCGGACGGTGGCCCGGGGCAGGCCGCTGGCCACCAGGCAGGCGCTGGACCCGGTCCCCGACGACCGGGTCACCCCCACCCCCCGCTCCCAGAAGCGGGCGTGGATCACTTCACCCTCCACCTGGGCGAACTCGACGTTGGTCCGGTTGGGGAACGCCGGGTCGTGCTCCACCAGGGGGCCGAGCTCGGTGACCGGGGCGGCTTCGATGTCGTCGACGAACGTCGTGGCGTGCGGGTTCCCGGTGACCGTCCTCTTCCAGACCCGGCCGTGCAGGGTGATGTCCTGGAGCACCTCGGGGATGCCCATGTCGGCCCGCACCGAGCTGACCACGCCGTCGACGACGGTCAGGTCCAGGACCTTCACCTGGCCGCCCGCCTCGACGGTGAGCCTCGTGTCCTTGTGCTGGCCGTTGTCGTAGACGAACTTGCCGACGCACCTCAGGCCGTTGCCCGACACCTCGGCGATCCCTCCGTCGGCGTTGTACAGCAGGAAGCTGAAGTCGGCCAGATCGGAGGGACCGATCACGATCACCCCGTCGCCGCCCACGCCGAGGTTGCGGTCGCACATCGCGATCGCCGTCGCCGGGTCCATCTGCTGTTCGTAGACCAGGATGAAGTCGTTGCCCAGCCCGTGGTACTTCGAGAACTCGATCGTCACTTTTCTTCCCAGTTTGGTTCGGTCAGGTACTCGGCCGCCGCCGCGGGGTCGGGGAACCAGCGGATTCGGGGATCCGCCCGGAACCAGCGGAGCTGCCTCCGCGCGAACTTGCGGGTTCGCCGCTTGGTTTCTTCAATGGCCTGGTCCAGGGGGAGCCGGCCGTCGAGGTGGTCGAGTATCTGAGCATAGCCCAGCGCCTGCAGGGAGGTGGCGGAGAAGCGGACTCCGGCTTCCCGGAGGGCGGCGACCTCTGCGACCCAGCCCCGGGCCATCAGTGCGTCGACCCGGGCGTCGATGCGCTCCGCCATCTGCTCGAACGGCAGGTCCAGTCCGGCGGCCCGCAGGTCGTAGACCGCCTGGTGGTCGTCCCACGCCACCCGGTAGGAGGAAAACGGCCGGCCGGTGACCTCGATCACCTCCAGGGCGCGAATGGTCCGCCGGACGTTGGCCGGGTGCATGCGGGATGCCGCCTCCGGATCGGCCGCCTCCAGGCGTTCGAACAGTCCGTACCCGCCGAGCTCGTAGGCTTCCGCCTCCAGCCGCCCCCGGACCTCGGGGTCGGTCGGCGGGAACTCCAGCGGGTCGACGATTGCCCGGAAGTAGAGCCCGGAACCGCCTACCAGCAGGGGGACCCGCCCCCGGTTGAGAATCTCGTCGACGCAGGCTCGCCCGCGCTCCTGGAATTGGGCCACGGTCGGCGTCTCGTCGGGGTCGGCGATGTCGAGCAGGTGGTGGGGCACCCGGGCGCGATCCTCGGCGGAGGGTTTGTCGGTCCCGATGTCCATGCCGCGGTAGATGGCCGCCGAATCGACCGAGACGATCTCGGCGCCGATCTCGGGGGCCAGGCGCATGGCGAGGGCGCTTTTTCCGGCGGCGGTGGGCCCGACGATCGCCAGTACCCGCGGCGGGCTGCTACTCGACGAGCCGGCCCTCCATGTGGCTGGGGGAGGCGCCGGTGATCTCGAGCATCCGGAACTCACCCTGGCCGGGCACCGCAGGAGCGGAGGCGAGGGCGCTGGAGACACCGATTGCCGCGTTGAGGCGACCCAGGCCGGCCGAGGGCTGGGCGGCTCCGGCGCCCACCAGCTCCCGGTCGGCGAAGTGCACGAGCTTGTTCGTGCGGGTACGGCCGGTCAGCTTGGACGGGTCCTTCTTCGAGGGACCCTCGACCATCACCTCCAGGATCTCGCCGAGGTGCTCCTGGTTGCGCTCCCAGGAGATGCGCTGCTGGGCCTGTGCCAGCCGGTCGAAGCGCTCTGCCACCACCTCCGATGGAACCTGGTCCTCCATGGTCGCGGCGACCGTTCCCGGGCGAGGCGAGTACTTGAAGGTGAACGCTCCATCGAACCGGACCTCCTCCACCAGGCTCAGGGTCTGGGCAAAGTCCTCCTCGGTCTCGCCGGGAAAGCCGACGATGATGTCGGTGGTCAGCGCCAGGCCGGGAACGATCCGGCGGGCCATCGCCACCTTCTCCAGGTACTTCTCCCGGGAGTAGGACCTCTTCATCGCCTTCAGCACCCGGGTCGACCCCGACTGCAGCGGCAGGTGAAGGTGCTCGCACACGACCTTGGACTCCGCCATCGCCCGGGCCACCGGCTCCCGGAAGTCCTTGGGGTGCGGCGAGGTGTAGCGGACCCGTCGAAGTCCCGGGATGCCGTCGAGCGCCAGGAGCAGGTCGGCGAACCTCGGGGTCCCGTAGACGTCCCGCCCGTAGGAGTTGACGTTCTGGCCGAGCAGGGTGACCTCGGTCACCCCGTCGGCGCACAGCTCCCGCACCTCGCCCAGGATGTCGCCGATCCGCCGGGAGTCCTCGTGGCCCCGCACCGAGGGGACGATGCAGAAGGTGCAGGCGTTGTTGCACCCGTACTGGATCGCCACCCAGGCGTGGTAGCGGTGGTTTCGACGCGCCGGCAGCGCAGAGGGGAAGACGTTCAGCGTCTCGGAAAACTCAACTACCGGAATCCCCTGCTCCTCCACCCGCTGCAGCAGGCTCGGGAGCGCCTCGATGTTGCGGGTTCCCATCACCACGTCGACCCACGGTGCCCTGCGGACGATTTTGTCCCGGTCCTTCTCCGCCAGGCAGCCGCCGACCACGACCTTGAGGGCCGGGTTGACGTCCTTCACCGCCTTGATGTGGCCGAGGTTGCCGTACAGGCGGTTGTCGGCGTTCTCCCGGATGGCGCAGGTGTTGAAGACCGCCACGTCGGCCAGCTCGGGGGAATCAACCTTACGGTAGCCCTGGACCTCCAGCAGCCCGGCCAGGCGCTCGGAGTCGTGCTCGTTCATCTGGCACCCGAAGGTGCGGATCCAGTAGGTCTTCGATTTGCTCACGAACCAAGGTTACAGCGCACACCGAGCCTTCAGTTCAGGAGCCGTCGATTACCCCAGGCGGCCGCAGGCATCAGAGCTGGGTCAGCGGAGGCATGCCCGGCTCGGGCGCCGAGTCGTCCAGCTCCATGCCCGCCGTCTCCGGCAGAAGCAGGTACAGGGCCGTCAGCAACGCGACCGGCACCGCCAGCAGGGTGGCGGCCACACCGAAGTTGCCCAGGGAGTCGGCCAGGAAGCCGAAAAGGGATAGCCCGACGACCGCGCCGAGAACCCCGGCAGCCGTCAGCCATCCCGCTGCGGTGCTGCGAAAAGACGTTGGGAACAGCTCGGACGACATGGCGCCGGAGGGTGGCGTAAAGGCCGAGGCAGCAAATATGGCCAAAAGGTAGCCGCCGATCACGCCGCTCCCGCCGACGCCGTAGGTCACTATGGCGGCCCCGGCGAGCACCGCCATCGAAAGGGCGGAGCTGAGGCGGCGCCCGAGGTTGTCGGCCCCCCACCGGCCGGCGATCAGGCCCAGCAGGCCGATCGGGCCCGCAGCCAGCACCGCGGCCGCCATGGGGGCCGGGCTCATGCCGCGCACCGTCTCGGAGAAGTAGAAGACGAATGTCGTTGCCGGCCCGGAGACCATCGCGGCCGCCCCGGTCAACAGCCCCAGGACCACCAGCCGCCGTCGCAGATCGGCCGGGACCGACCTCCGCCACCGGGGCCTGGACTTCACTGTGCGGTCGAGATTTTGATAGGCGCCGGTCTCTTTGAGACTGCGGGCCAGGAGCGGGAGGAGAGCCAGTGGCACCAGCGCCAGCGCAAACAGCGGGCGGAATCCGAGCCCCTCGCCGGCCGCCGCGCGGAGCAGTACGATCGCGCCCGCGCCTATGCCGTAGGTGGCTCCGACCACCGAAACCGCCCTCGACCGGTTCCGTGAGCTTGTCACCTCGGCGCAGATGACCAGCGCCACCGCGTTGGTTGCCGAAAGCAGCGGCCTGGCGAGAGCGAGGATGACAACGAACCACCAGAACCCGGCCGCCAGGGAGGCTGCCGCGGTCAGTGCGAGGCCTACGGTGGTGCACCCAAGGACCAGCTTGCGGCGACCGATGTGGTCGGCGGTGGCCGCCAACGGCATGGCGGCCAGCGACCCCAGCCGGATTATCCCCAGTCCGATGCCCAGCGTCGTGTCGCTGAGTCCGGGCACCTCCTGGCCGCCGCCGCCGGACACGCCGAACGCAGCCGCGACGTCGGCCAGCGACGCGGTGGCCGCGAACTGCGCGAAGCCGGCGGCCGCCGCCAGTGCCGCAGGTGCGAGCACCCCCGGATGTAGCCAGCCGAAGAGCCGGAGTTGCCCGTCCGGGCGCTCCGCCGGGGCCTCGTGGCGAGGCGCTACTTGGCGAACTCCACGGCCCGGTGCTCCCTGATGACCATGACCTTGATCTGCCCCGGGTACTGCAGCTCCTCCTCGATCTTCTTGGCGATGTCCCGGGCCAGCACCTCGGCCCCGAGGTCGTCGATGCGGTTGGGGTTGACCATTACCCGGACCTCACGCCCGGCCTGCATCGCGTAGCACTTCTCGACCCCCGCGAAGGACTCCGCCAGCGCCTCCAGGCGCTCCAACCGCTTGACGTAGGTCTCCAGGGTCTCCCGCCGGGCCCCCGGCCGGGCGCTGGAGATCGCGTCGGCGGTTTGGGTGATGACCGCCTCGATCGTGCGCTGCTCGACCTCCTGGTGGTGGGCTTCGATCGCATGCACGACGGCCGGCGACTCCTTGAGCCTTCGGGCCAGCTCGGCACCGATCAGCGCATGCGAGCCCTCGACCTCGTGGGTGATCGCTTTGCCGATGTCGTGGAGCAGCGTGCACCGCTTGGCGAGCTGGATGTCGGTCCCAAGCTCGGCCGCGATCACCCCGGCGATGTGCGATGCCTCCACCAGGTGCTTCAGCACGTTCTGGCCGTAGGACGTCCGGTAGTTCAGACGTCCGAGGACCTTGAGCATCTCCGGGTGCAGGTCGCTGATGCCGGCCTCCAGGGCGGCCCACTCCCCCGCCTCGCGGATGGAGCGCTCGACCTCGCCCTTCGACTTCTCGTACATCTCCTCGATGCGCGCCGGCTGGATCCGCCCGTCGCTCACCAGCTTCTCGAGGGTCAGCTTGGCCACCTCGCGCCGGATCGGATCGAAGCAGGACAGCACCACCGACTCCGGGGTGTCGTCGATCAGCAGGGAGGTTCCGGTCGCCGACTCGAAGGCCCGGATGTTGCGGCCCTCCCGGCCGATGATCCGGCCCTTCATCTCGTCGTTGGGCAGGGTGACCACCGAGATCGAGTTCTCGGACGTCTCCTCGCTCGCCACCCGCTGGATGGCGATGGCGACGATCTTTCGTGCCCTCCGGTCCGCCTCCTCCCGGGCCCGCGCCTCGACGTCGCGCACCAGGGTCATCGCATCACGCTTGGCCTGGTTTTCGACCTGGGCGATCACCAGCTCCTTGGCCTGATGTTGCGACATCCCGGCCAGGCGCTCGAGCTCCTGGCGCTGCCTGATGGCCAGCTGGTCCAGCTGCATCTTCTGCGCCTCGAACTGGGCTTCCTTGTCCGCCAGGTGCTGCTCCTTCTCGACCAGCCGCTGGGCGGTCTGGTCCAGAAGCTCCTCACGTTGCAGGATGCGGGATTCTTTTCGTTGAACATCGATTGAGCGTTCTTTGACTTCCAGTTCAGCCTCTTGTCGGATGCGGGCAGCTTCCTCTTTGGCGGCTACCAGCGCTTCGCGCCTGATCCCTTCGGCTTCTTCTTCGGCTTCAATCAGGCGGTCCCGGGCACGCGCTTGCGCCGATACGGCGCTGCGGCTCGCCGCCTGCTTGTAGAGGACAAATCCGATTCCAACCCCGACAAGAAGGCCTACTAGTCCAAGTAGTACGTCAGTTGGCATTAGGCCTCCTCAAACACAAAAAAACCGAGCTACCGCTCGGCCGGAAGAGGGAAACTTATGGGGTTGTCTTGAGGACCGAAAATCAACTTTTACAAAGCCGCGAGCCTCTGGATATTGTCTCCCCAACCCCATATTTCATGTCTGACAGCGGACTTGTTGGTGACACTTAGTCAATTTAGGCCGTTGCTTTGACGCAAACCTTCCTCAGGCCGGCATCGCCAATTTTAGACTTGGGTGTGAGGAGGGTCAATCACCGTCAATTTCAAGAGAATCGAATACCTTACGGGTGACCTCCCACGCCAGTTGGGGGCCGTAGCCCTTACCGAGCAGATGCCGCACCACCCGGGCCACCGCCTTGTCGGCCGGAAGGTTGCGGCAGGTAGCCGCCTTCCTCTCCGCCAGCTGCAGCGCCCGCTCCTCGTCGGCTACGTCCTCGTCGACGCCGGCGAGGGTGTCGTCGGCCAGCTCGGCGCCGATTCCGAACCGCTGCAGCTCCCGCCGGGTGAGCCTGGACGACTTGCCCGTCTCGGCTCCCCGCCGCGCCACCTGCGCTGCAAACTCGGCGTCGTCGAGCAGTCCCACGTCGACCAGCCGCAACTCCACCGCGTGGGCGGTCGGCTCGTCGAATCCGGCACGCAACAACCGGTCCCGCATCTCGTGGCAGGACCGGGCCCGCACCGCCAGCAGGCGCATGGCCCGCCTCATCGCCGTCTCGACGTCGTCCGGCTGGACGGCGGCCTTGGCGGCCGCCGTCACTTCAGCCTGCCGGCAGTTCCGTTGGGGCTCGGCGTCCCCTCCGGGTCCTTCGGGGCGGACGGGTCCGGTATCAGGCCCATCTGCACCTTGACCCGGTGCTCGATCTCGCCGAACACGTCGGTGTGCTCCGACAGGAACGCCTTGGTGTTCTCCCGCCCCTGGCCGATCTGGTCCCCGTCGTACAGGTACCACGAGCCCGACTTCGAGCAGATACCCAGGTCGAGAGCCGTGTCCAGCAGCGACCCCTCCTTGGAGATGCCGTGCCCGTACTGGATGTCAAACTCGGTCTGCCGGAACGGGGCGCTGACCTTCGACTTCACGACCTTGACCCGTACCCGGGAGCCGACGACCTCCTGGCCGTTCTTGAGATTCTCGATCTTCCGGATGTCCAGCCGGACCGACGAGTAGAACTTCAGCGCCCGCCCGCCGGAGGTGACCTCCGGCGAGTTGTGGACCACCACACCGTCCGCCAGGTAGTTGTGGCTGCCCTCGACCTCGATGTCGAAGCGGTGCATGCTCCGGGTCTTTGGCTTTATCCCGATGGAGGTGATTGAGAAGGGCATCAGCTCGTAGCGCCTCTCGGCGAACTGCGGTGTGACGTTGAACTGCCCGCGGAATCGAGGCAGCAACTTGTGCTGCATGCTCGGGTGGACGTAGGGCGCCACCAGGGCGTGCAGCTTGCCGGTCTCGAACCGGGGGAAGCTAAGCACCGCCTTGCCGGCCCGCTCGATCAGGTTGGGATGCAGGTTCCAGGTGTCGCCGAGGTACTCGACCAGCCGTTCGCGGGAGGCGGGCTCCATCGCCTGGACCGAGATCTCCGACTCCACGGGCCTGCTGTCGCCGGCAAAACTGCCGTCGTCCAGATACCAGATGGCGATTGAGAGAGCGGTCAGGTTCTTGAGAAAGTCGTGGCTCAGAACCTTCTTGCCGCCGACGTAGACCGCCTTGCGCAGCTCGGCCAGCTCGGCAAGCGGCTGGAAGTCGTAGAAGACCTGTCCCTTGGCGTTCGTGGATCGCGACGACCCGATGTTGCCGAGCAAGCTCGCCTTCCAGTCGCAGTACTCCTGCTGCTCGACCCCCTGGCCGAAGCGGTACCGGGCGCCGAGGCCCCGGTTGGAGGACGAGAGGGCGCCGCCCCCCATCAGGCCGCCGAGGATCACCTCCCACTGAAAGTCGGAGAGGTAGTGAGGCGTCGCCTCGAGGACCCGGTCCCCGACCACCAGCTCTCCGGCCTCCCGCCAGCCGGCGGGGGTGCGGATCTTGTGGTTGTCGGTGCACGAGAACTGCGCCCGGCCGTTGCCTCCGGGACGGGCAACCGAGAAGTTGAGGAACTGCTCGGTGACGCCGTTGTCGAACCAGTTCACCACCTTCTTCGGCACGACCGCACCGGCTGCCGGGTCGTAGGACAGCACCTCCACCGGGAGCTTCTGGTTCACGATCTTGCCGATCTTTTCCTGGGTGCCGTCGGCCAGAGTGATCCGGGTGTCGTAGGAGAAGCAGCCGAACATCACTCCCACCTTCTCCCGGAGCTGGTTGATGAAGACGATCAGCGTGTTGGAGCGGCTCACGTTGCCGGCCAGCTTGCGCAGGGCCTGGCTCATCAACCGGGCTTGCAGGCCGATGTGGGAGTCCCCCATCTCACCCTCGATCTCGGCCTTGGGCACCAGTGCGGCGACCGAGTCGACGACGATCACGTCGATGGCTCCTGAGCGCACCAGCATGTCGGTGATCTCGAGGGCCTGCTCACCGGTGTCGGGCTGCGAGACCAGCAGCTCGTCCACGTTCACCCCGAGGTTGCGGGCGTAGACGATGTCCAGGGCGTGCTCGGCGTCCACGAAGGCGGCGATCCCGCCCAGCTTCTGCGCCTCGGCGATCACGTGGAGGCACAACGAGGTGTTGTGGGACAGGACTCCGTTGGCGATGAAGCTGTGGGTCTCAGGAAGCACCAGGTCGAACGTCGGCTCGGCACCTGCATCTTCCACCGCCACCACCGGCTCGAAGGTCAAACGAGCCTTGAGCAGCGACTTGAGGTAGGCGAGGATCGCCGACCCGGTGGCGGTGGTCGTGGACCGGCCTTCGGCCCACTTCACGATTCGGTCCAACCTGCTGCGGGAGCAACCCAGCTTCATGTCGTAGCGGAACAAGTCTCCGGCGACACGGTCGAAGGCCCGGTCTCCCCCGAGGTCATTCCGGAGAGCCGTGACCAACTTGGAGATGCCGGGGATGTTCTCGAACTGAGGATCCCGGCCTGAGGGCCGGAAGTTTGCCTCCACCTGGGACGCCCGCCGGGCCGAGCGAAAGCCGATCTCCTCCAGGAAACGATGTACGACCGAAGGGTTGATCGTCACGGACCAGTAGTTCCGCTCGTACTTCTGGTTGAACTTCGAGGAAACAGTCGCCGGAATGCCCAAGCCGTAGAGCAGCAGCTGGACCTCACGAGCCAGCTGTTCCGAGGCCGTTCCCAGACCAACCGTAGAGGAGGCGTCGATCCACCCGTCTCCTTCGAATAGGGCGGAAAGGAATGCCCGCTGCACCTTGTGGCCGGCGGTGCGGACGCCGTAAGGCACCTTCTTGCCATGGGCGGAGACGTAGTCCAGCCCGTAAGCTTCGAAGAGCTGGGTCCGTAACTGCTTGCTGTAGATGGCGTACTCCTTGCCGTCGTAGCAACGCACCTTGGCGCCGAAGAGACTCTCGGCCAGTTGGGTGAACTCAGCACCGACCTCAAGGTCCCAGTTGGTGAACCGGACGGAGTTCTCCCTGCCCAAGGTGCCTTCGGCGACCAGGTAGCCGGCGAAGACCGCCTCGGCTTCGCTCATACCGTCGCCGGAGGCGGCCTCCACCGCCCCGAACAGCGCTGAGACCATGACATCTCCGGCCTGGATTTCGCCCGCAGGCCTCCACACGATGAAACCGTTCTCGTCGAGCACCCGGAGGGGGTGGTTGTGCGTGACCTTGAGGGTACGCCCGGACTTGAGCGTCAGCTGCCGAACCGGCTTGCGGTTGTTGTGGGTGAGGGCAGCTACCGTCTCGAGCTCGCCGTTCTCGTTGACCGCCCGGACACCGAGCTCGGAGATGTCGGTGATCCGGGAGGTGCAGGAAGCGGGGTTGCCGGTCCGACCGAACAGCTCTCCCACCGTTTCCAGCCCATGGTCCGTCCAGACGTAGGAGTCGGCGGTGAGACACTTACCGCTCGACTCCGGTCCGTATATCTCCACGATCCGGCCCCGCGGCAGGCCCCCGATTCCGAGCGCCACGTCCAGGCCGAGCGAGCCGGTGGGGATGACCTCCATGGGAACGTGGACCCGCTCGCCCAGCTTCATGATGGCGCCCTTGCCGAACTGCTTTTCGATCTGGGCCCTGGTTAGCTCAACCGCCCTGGCCTTGTCTCCGGCGCTTCCGCCTCCGCGTCCCGACTCAATCAACCTTTTCCTCCTTCGTCCCCGCAACTGTGTGGAGTCGTGCCATCTGTGGCTTACGAAAGGCAGACTAGCCAGGGGGTATGACAGAAAACTTAATCGAACACCCGTTCGAACACAAGCATTTCGGAAAAAGTTATCAACAGAGAACTACACACCTGTGATTATAGGGATTCCCCTGTGGACAAAGCCCAGCTTCCGAGCTGCTCGTAGCGTGAGCCGCTGCGCTCGGTGTAGCTGCGGAACAGGGTCACCCGGTCGATGACGAACGCGTCGCGGTCCAGGTCGAAGGGACCGAACCGTTCGATCACCGACCTCAGGTCGGCCGGCACCTTGAGCCGCGCCAGCGTGAGGTGGGCGTGCAGCGGACGCTCCTCGACGAAGACGCACTCCCGGTTGATCCGCTCGGCCAGCGCCTTCAGTGCGCCGGCGGAGTCGTCGACGCCCACCCACAGCACCCGGGCCCTGGTGATGTTCGGGAACGCTCCCACGTCCATCAATCGGGACTCGACCGGCCCGGTGCCGGCCAGGGCGTGGCCGATACCCTCGCGAATCCCCTCGAGCCACGGCTCCGGCACCTCCCCGAAGAACTTGAGGGTCACGTGCCAGGTGGCCGGCGACGTCCACCTGGCGCCCGGTACCACGGCCTTCATCGGCCCGATCGCAGCCTCCACCGAGGCCTTCTGCCGGGTCGGCACGTCGACGGCCGCGAACAGTCTCAGCCCGGGGCTCCCTCCAGCATCCACCGCCGGAAGGTGTCGAGAGCCGAGCGGCTCCCCCACTCCCGAATGTCCTGGCGGTCTCCGGCGGCGACGAACTTGCGCGCCATCGACCCACCCTCCCAGGCGAGCCCGATGAACATCGTGCCCACCGGCTCCTCCTCGGGGTCCGGCCCCGCCTCACCGGTGGTGGAGAGCCCGATGCTCGCGCCGGACCGCTCCCGGGCCCCCTCGGCCATCGCCCGGGCGGTCTGTTCGGACACCGCGCCGTGGCGCTTCAGTGTCTCGGGGGGGACTCCCACCTCGTGGATCTTCGACTCGATTGCGTAGGTGACGTAACCGGCCTTCAGCACCATCGACGCCCCGGGGACCGCAACTATGCGGGATGCGAGCGCTCCCCCGGTGAACGACTCGACCACCGCCAGGGTCAGCTTGCGCTCCTTGGCCATGCCGGTTACCACCGACTGCAAGGTATCGTGATCCTGGCCGTAGACCAGGTACCCGAGCGCCTCGCGCAGCCGGCCCTCCACCGGGGCGATCTTGTCCATTGCAGCCTGACGACTCGAACCGCCGGCGCGCAGGTGGATCGCAACCTCTCCTCGCGCGGCGAGGATCGTCACCGCCGGGGATCGCTGCTCCCGGCAGGCGTCGATGATCGGCCCGATCATGCCGGCGATGTCCGACTCCCCGCGGCCGACCGCCTTCAGGATCCGGGTCGCAAACAGCGTCCCGTCCGACCGATCCGCCAGCGCCGGAAGCACCTGCTCGACCAGCATCCCCATCATCTCCCCCGGTACCCCGGGGAGCGCGAAGACCGGGGTTCCCCCGATCTCGAGGCGGATCCCGGGCGCGGTCCCCCGGGGGTTCGGGATGGCCGCAGCGCCGGCCGGCAGGTAGGCCTGCGTCAGGTTCAGCTCGTTCATCTGCCGGCCCCGCTCGGTGAAGAAGCGCCGCAGCTCGCGCTCCAGCTCGGGGTGGAACTGCAGCGGCTGCCCGCTCGCCGCCGCCAGCGCCTCCCGGGTCAGGTCGTCGTGGGTGGGCCCCAGGCCCCCGGTGACGATCACCGCATCGGTCCGCTCGACCGCCGCGCGGATCGTGCCGGCGATCGCCGCCTCGTCGTCACCAACGGTGGTCGCAAACGCCACCTCCAGGCCTATCTGGTCCAGCTCGCGGCAGATCTTTCCGAGGTTGGTGTTCTCGAAGGTGCCGAGAAGCAGCTCGGAACCGACGTTGATGACCTCCGCTTTCACCTAGCGGTCGTACCCTCGGCCGGCGTCAGCAGCTTGCGACCCAGCAGGCCGTAGCGGACCCCGGAGTAGATGGTTATGGCGACGGCGGCGTACAGAAGCAGGTCCTGGACCAGGACCATCGAACCGGTTCGGGGAAACATCCACCCCAGGACCATAATCAGCTGCACCGCGGTCTTGTTCTTGGCGTGGTGGGCGGCGGGCATGGAGTTGCCGCGCTTCATTGCAGCCGAGCGCAGCGCGACGATCGCCACCTCCCGCACGACGATGATCGCCGCAGCCCACACCGGAAGGTCGCGGAACACGATCAGGCACACCAGAGCGGCGAGAACCAGGAACTTGTCTGCCAGCGGGTCCAGGAACTGCCCCATCGGCGTGATCACGTCGAGCTTGCGGGCCAGGTAACCGTCCAGGTAGTCGCTGAAGGTCGCGACCACGTACACCACCAGCGCCCACCACAGCACCGGCTGCAGGCGGGTGGAGGACCCGGCCTGGGCCATGAGGTAGACGTAGACCGGGATGAGGGCGATGCGCGCCCAGGTGACGATGTTTGCCGGGTTCACCGTTGCTTCCTATTCCACCGACTGATCTGCGGGTGAGGTTAGCAGCGTACCCCGACGCACCGTCGCCGCGCACCCTTCCGGCTACCTCGCCATCGAAAGCAGCAGGTTGACCACCACGGTAAGGATCACCGAGGCCGCGATCGAAACCAGGATCATCGTCATGCAACCCTTGCTGCCCCCGGCCGGCCGGATCATCCCGCCCCCTGCAATTCAGCGTTTACCGCCACTCGACGCTCCTTTGGATTGGACGCCCCAGCGGCCCGGTTCTCGAGCCGAACGGTCTCTTGCCTCCACCGCCGATTCGCAAACCCCCGTGCCCCAGCAGGCAGGGAAAACGGACCACCCACAGTGGAGGTCGGAGCGGCTTTAGTGGATCGGCACTCCGTTGGTGGCGGCCAGCAGGCGGAACCGCTGCTCGGCGCCTGGGGCGAAGGCCGACTTCGGCACGGCCACCTTCTGCTTTCGGGGCAGGTCGAGCACGTAGAAGTCGCGGGTTTCGACCGCCGCCTTGAGGTCGGACCAGGCGAGGGCGGACTCGGAGTCGCCCAGCCGGTAGGTCACAGCGTCCTTGGCGAACTGGAAGCGCCGGGGCGCCCGGTGTTTGGGATTCCGGGCGAAGGCGACCACCGGGTAGAGGAAGTAGAAGGTCAAGGCGATGACCGTGAAGGCCAACGTCGGCAGCTGGTCCTGCACGCGAGCCCCGAGCCCGACGACGAAGCTGCTGGCAATCCACAGCAGAACCAGCATGGCGCCCAGCAGCTGAAAGATGAGCTGTGACCTCCACGCGGCGTGGGTCGCCCGGAGAAAGGACCGAAGTGAAAAGCGGTAGGCGACCTCGATGGTCAAACCCTTGGATGGTGACTGCGCTTCAGACGTGGCCAACGCTCCCCCTAGTCCGATTCGACACTACATCGGCACCAAACCGGATCCGTTAACCAATTTTCCCTCGGAGGGCTGTCTTTATGCAGCGGAACCGGGTCAGCCCCCGACGAAGTTCGTCGACTCGGGCGTGAAGACGTAAGTACCGACCGCCCCGGGGGCGCCCGGAGGACCGAGGTCCCGGCCGTTGACGTGGACCCGCACCGCTCCCGCGTTGCCGATCACCAGCTTGACGCTCTCCTGGGCCTGAACCGTAAGGGCGTCGCCGGCGAACTTGGTGCCGGTGAAGACCGCGGCGTCGGCGCCGTCGGCGTGGGCCTGCATCCACGACTTGTCGCCCACCACGTCCACCGTGACGTTGACGCCCTCCACCGGTGCGGCGGGCGCCTGGGCGAGGGTGTCCGGCGCCGGGGGCGGAGCGTCAGCCTCGGTCTGCTCCAGAGCTTCCGGGTCGGGCGGCGGGGAGACCTCGTTGCCCGGGTTGATCAAACCGATGATCGAGAAAACCAGCATCAGGCAGGCGGCCGATACCGCGGCGATCAGCCACTGCGGCTTGCGCGACTTCGGGCCCACGTCGGTCGGAGTGCTGATCATCTCGGCGAGCGGCGTCTCGGTCGGCACGTCGTACAGCCGGTCGAACTCGGCCAGGACCCGGTCCTCGGGCAGTCCGAGCCAGCGGGTGTAGGAGCGGAGCATCCCTCGCACGTAGAGGCCGCCGGAGACGAACTCGAAATCGTCGTTCTCCATGGCTTCCAGGAAATCAACCCGGATTTTCGTGTCCTGGGATGCTTGGTACAGCGAAGCCCGAATCGCTTCTCTCGAATGGCACAACAACTGGCCGATGGTGTGCTGACTCATACGTCCCCGGGGATGTTGGGCCCAGTGCTCGCCGGAGCACACTTATGGTCGCGATTATAGGACTCATGCCGCAGGGGAAGCGATCTCATCCCGTCAAGGCCGCGAAAATCCGGGTAACCACTGTTGTCACGGTAGCGGCCAGTGCCGTTTCCGTGGTCTACTCGTTCCGATGACCAACTTCGACTCCGTGGTGATCACCGCCCTCGAGCAGAGCCTCGCCCTGGACGAGGTCACCTACGGCCCGAATTCGCCGGAAGTGGGCACCGACCTCAACAAGCTGGGGCTGGTCCTGCAGGGGCTGGGGCGGCTTCACGAAGCTCGGGCTCTGTTCGAGAGGGCTCTGGCGATCCACGAGAGCCTGCACGGCTCCGACTCGCCGGAGGTCGCCACCGATCTGACCAATCTCGGGGGTGCCCTGGAGCACCTGGGCGACCAGCAGGCGGCCAAGGCGTACTACCAGCGGGCGCTGGCCATCGACGAGGCCTACTACGGCCCGTCGCACGCCCGATCGGTGGCCGATCTTGGAAACCTCTACCGGGTGCTGACCGAGCTCGGCGAGGTGTCGGTGGACGCCTCCCTGCTGGAATCGACGCTGGCGGCGCAGGAGCGGGAGCCGGCGCACCCGACGCTCCGGGACGTCCTCGCCAGCCTGGGCGTCACGCCGTCCGACCTGTCGTCTACCCACGGCGCCTCCCGGGAGACGAGGGCCTGGAAGACGCCGCCGGCCGACATCCTGTCGAGCCTGCCCGAACGCACCCTCAACGTCGCCGCTTCCCCGGCGCCCCCGGCGACCCCCGCTGTTGAGCCGCCCCCAGCTGCGGCGCCCCAACAGCCGGAACCCGAGGCGGCGCCGGATGCTCCCCTGACCCAGCCGTTCAGCGTGGTGCTGGAAACCGAGATCGTAGAGGAGCGGGAGGTGGAGGTCGAGGTCACCGAGGCCATCGAGGCCGATTCACCCACCGGCGACGACCTGGACGACATCTTCTTCTACTCGCCGCCCTCCTCCACCGAGGAGCAGGACCGCACCGAGAACCCGGCCGACGAGGACCTGCTCTCGGATTTGAGCGCCGAGTCCGGGGACCTTCCGGCCGACGACGGGATCGAGAGCCTGTTCCCCACGCGGGACGCCCCGGAACCGACTCCCCCGGCGGCCCCGCCGGCCCCGCCGGTTCCGGAGGGCAACGGAGCGGACCTGAACAACCAGGCCCGGCTGCTGAGGGACCTCGGCGACCTGGCCGGGGCGAAGGATCTGTTCGAGAAGGCGCTGGCCGCCGACGAGGCCGCCAGCGGCCCCGAATCCCAGTCGGTCGGGGCAGACCTCAGCGGGCTCGGCAGCGTCCTGCGCGACATGGGGGACCTCGCCGGTGCCAAGACCGCGCTGGAGCGGGCGGTTGCCGTCAACGAGTCGATCCTCGGCCCGGAGGACCCCTCGCTCGCCCACGACCTGAGCGACCTGGGCGGCGTCCTCCACGACCTCGGCGAGCTGGACGGCGCCCGCAAATGCCTGGAGCGAGCTCTTGCGATCAACGAAACGGCCCTCGGCGCCAGCCACCCGACGCTGAGCACCGACCTGAACAGCCTGGCGGGTGTGCTCAGTGCCCAGGGCGACCTGGCGGGGGCCAAGAATGCGCTGGAGCGAGCCCTCACCATCGACCAGAAGGCCTACGGGCCGGACCATCCACGTGTGGCGACCCGCTTGAACAACCTGGGCAGCGTCCTTCGGGCTCAAAAAGACCTCTTCGGCGCCAAGTCGTGCCTGCAGAAGGCTCTGGCGATCACCCAGGCGACCCTCGGGTCGGACAACCCCAAAGTGGCCACCCGCATGGCCAACCTGGCAAGCGTGCTCCGGGAGCTGGGAGACCCGTTTGCTGCCCGTCCCTATCTGGAGCAGGCCCTCGCGATCGAGGAGTCCTCGTTCGGCGCCGAGCACCCCAAGGTCGCCGCGCGGCTGGCCAGCCTGGCGAGCCTTCTGTACACAATCGGCGACCTCTCGGAGGCCAAGGTCCGGCTGGAGCGGTCGGTGCGGATAACCGAAACCCTTTACGGCAAACAGGACCCGCGCTACGTCGCCCGGGCCGCCCAGCTCGCGGTGTTCAACGCGCCGCCGCCCGAACCGGCTTCCGAACCCGACCCGTTCATCAACGACGATCCGGAGGAGCAAGCCCCACCCCAGGAGCCGCCGGGACCCCCGAAGCCGATCCGGATCAGCTCGCTGCCCGGAGGCTAGATCCCCGAGCCGGCGAGCTCCACCGGCCCGCCGCGAACCGGCCTGCCTGCCGACACCCGCTGCTCGTTGTCCCTCATCCGGGGCTCGTAGTGAGCAAAGAACACCTTTCCCACCAGGTCCCGCCTGCTTCGAACCCCGGTCTTCTCGAATATCGTCTTCAGGTGCTGCTGGACGGTGTGCGGCGAGACGAACAGGGCTTCGGCGATCTGCGCCGTCGAGTCGCCTTGAAGCACGAGCCGGGTCACCTCCTGCTCCCGGTCGCTGAGGTTGTAGGCCGCCATGAGCAGGGGTGAGATCCTGGCCGGGTGCGCCGGCTCGATGATCACCGCCACCCGCCGGGACCCCGACCCGGTCATCGAAGCTCCGTGGAGCACCAGCCAGCGGCCACCCTGCGAAAGCACGCGGGCGAAGGCGACGTCGCCCGGGGAGTTCTCGTCCTCCGCCGAGCGCAGGGCTCGCCCGGCAACTGCGAGCACTGCCGGCGGCAGCTTGTTCGCGGTCTGCCAGCTTCCCTGCGGCAGCTCGTCCAGCCACCGCTCGGCACCGGGCGTCACCGAGTCGACGGCAAAGTCCTCGTTCAGCACCAGCAGGCCGGGCGCTTCCGGGCTCTCGGACTCGGCCGCTTCCGCGATCAGCAGGCCGCGCTGGGCTCCCGCAGCGAGGGCCGGCGCCACCGTCCTCATGAACTCGACCTCCTGCACGCTGAACTGGGGGCGATCCGGCTCCCGGTATAACCCGACCACTCCCCAAACCGACCCCGCCCGATCCCGCAGGGCGACGAGCAGCTCCTGGTCGCCGCCGTAGGGGACGATGAAGTCCCTCCAGGCCCGGCTCTTGCTCGGGTCGCCGCCGGTCACCTCGTGCAGGGTTGACGCCCCCTTCTTCGAGCGGGCCACGCCGGCCAGCGAGTGGTAGTCCTCCTCCAGGTACTCGTACGCCATCCACTCCTCGGGCAGCTCGGGAAGCTCCGTCTGGTAGTGGCTCGTTGCCAGCAGCGTCGCCGGATCCAGGGTGAACCAGCACGGAGACTGGAAGTGCGGTACCGCGCGGGCGATCACTGCGCTGCACTGCTGCCAGAACGCCGGCAGGTCCAGGCCCTCCTGGGCAAGCCGGGCTATCCGGTCTTCGGCGACGTCGAGGGCGAGTGTCATCGGACCCCATGGTAACCGGCGCCGGCACGGCGCCGAATACCACTTTTGTGGAATAGCCGGGCCCCCGGGCGGCCTCTACCGTGGTCCCCATGCAAACAGGCGCCCGAAGCCCCGAGGAGCTCGAGATGCTGCTCGAGGACACACTGGTCCTAAACGACACCGCCGCCCTGGCCGGCCTGTTCGAGGAGTGGGCGGTGCTTTCGTTCGCCGGAAACCGGCCACTACGGGGCGGAGTCCTGGTCGCCGGCTTCACCGCCGCGAACTTCAGCGGTGAAAACGGGTACCTGGCCGATCCCCGCCTGGTGGTTCAAGCCGGCGACACCGCTCTGGTGCTCACCGCACACGGAGCCAACGTGCTCCGCCGGGGCGCCGACGGTACCTGGCGCTACCAGATCCTGCACCTCGAGAGCACAACCCGACAAGAAAGGAAGGAAGCATGAAGACCAGCTCGCAGATGGAAGCCCTCGAACCGGTTTCGGTAGCGAACGACGAAGGGGAGGCTCTGTGGTGGTTCGGCGCCCTCGCCGTGATCAAAGCGACCGCCGACGACACCGGAGGGCAGATGACGATCGTCGAGGTGACCGAGCCCCCGGGGGCCGAGGGTCCCCTCCACGTCCATCATCGGGAAGATGAGGCGTTTTGGGTACTGGAGGGCGAGGTCACCCTTCAGATCGGGGAGCGGCTGATCGAGGCTCGGGCCGGGGACTACGCCTTCGGCCCCCGCAACATCCCCCACCGCTACACGGTCGGGCCGTCGGGCTGCCGCATGCTGTTCATCTGCACCCCGGGCGGCTTCGAGGGCCTGGTGCGCGGCATGAGCCAGCCGGCCGCGGCCCGCACTCTGCCGCCTCCGATGGAGCAGGAGCCGGACTGGGAGCGGGTCATGGCGGTTGCCGAGGAGTACGGCTGCGAGCTGCTGGTCTGAGGAGGCGGCAGAGTCCTCAACTTAGGGTACGTACCGCTCAGGACTCGAAGGCGCCTTCCGGCTCCAGCACGTCCTCGGCTGCGGAAGCTTCGCCCTGCAGCTCGTCCAGGGTCATCAGCACGTCCCGGGGCTTGGAGCCCTGGGACGGGCCGACCACTCCCCTCTCCTCAAGCACGTCCATCAGCCGGCCGGCCCGGGCGAAACCGACCTTCAGCTTGCGCTGGAGCATCGACGTCGAGCCCAGTTGGGTGCGCACCACCAGCTCGGTGGCCTGCTGGACCAGCTCCTCGTCGGTGTCGTCGCCGGTGCCCCGAAGCCCGGACCCCTTGGTCTCGGTCCCCGAGCTGACGATGCCCTCGACGTAGTTGACGTTGCGCTGCCGGCGGCACCACCCGACCAGCGCCGCGGTCTCCTTCTCGGAGATGTAGGCGCCCTGCAGCCGGACCGCCCGGGGGGCCGAGGCGTGCTTGTAGAGCATGTCGCCCTTGCCGATCAGCCGGTCGGCGCCGCCCTCGTCCAGGATCACCCGGCTGTCCTGCATGCTGGCGGTGGCAAACGCCATCCGGGAGGGGATGTTGGCCTTGATGACTCCGGTTACGACGTCGACCGACGGCCTCTGGGTCGCCACGATCAGGTGGATGCCCACCGCCCGGGCCTTCTGCGCGATCCGGCAGATGTAGTCCTCGACCTCTCGTGGAGCGACCATCATCAGGTCGGCCAGCTCGTCGACCACCACCAGGTAGTAGGGGAAGGTGGTGCGCGGGGTGCCGTCCTCGAACGGCGGGAGCTCCCCCGCCCGGACCGCCTCGTTGTACATGTCGGTGTGCCGGTAGCCGACCGCGGCCAGGACCTCGTACCGGGCGTCCATCTCCTTGGCCACCCACCCCAGCGCCTCGGACGCCTTCTTCGGGTTGGTCACCACCGGGGTCAGCAGGTGCGGGACGCCGTTGTAGTTGGAGAGCTCGACCATCTTGGGGTCGATCAGCAGCAGCCGCACCTGGTCGGGACGGGTGCGCAGCAGGATCGAGCACAGCACCGCGTTGATGCAGGTCGACTTGCCTGCCCCGGTCGCCCCGGCGATCAGCAGGTGAGGCATGTCGGCCAGGTTGACGACCATGGAAACCCCGGCGATGTCCTTGCCCAGCCCGACCGTCAGCGGGTGCTTGGAGGTGTGGGCCTGGGGGCTGCGCATGACGTCGCCCAGGGTCACCGCCACCCGGTCCTTGTTGGGGACCTCGATGCCGATCGCCGAGCGTCCGGGGATCGGAGCCAGGATGCGAAGGTCGCCGGCCGCCAGGGCGTAGCGGATCTCCTTCTCCAGGCCGACCACCCGGTTGACCTTGACCGCCGGACCCAGCTCTATCTCATACCGGGTGACCGTCGGCCCAGCGGTGTAGCCGGTGACCCGGGCATCAACCTCGAACTGCTGCAGGGTGTGCTCCAGGGCGGCGACGGTGTCGTCGATCATCCGCTTCGAGACCTCGGCGGTCTCGCCCACGGTCAGCAGCGACATCGGCGGCGTCCGGTAGCCCTCGGGGTCCGGATCCGGTTGGGCGGTGTGGTCCTCTTCGAATGCGATCGGCTCCGGCTCCTCGAGCTCCTGGAACAGCGACGCCGGCTGGGTGCGAACCGGCCTGGCCGGGGGCTCGACCGGGGCGGTGGTTTCCATCGAGGGCGGAGCGACCTCCGGCGGAGCGGTCTTCGGGCTCAGTTCGGCGATCATCTTGTCCGTCTGGCGCCTGGTGACGTCGTTGACCGAGCGCCCGACGTGGGCCGCGCCCTTGCCCAGGCCGGCGAACAGCGTCTGTACCCCGGCCACCACCCGGGAGGCCGGCGTCTTGGTCAGGACCAGAAGGCCGAGCCCGACCAGCAGCACGATCAGCAGACCGGCGCCCCACACCGAGAGCAGGCTTTCGGCCGGCCAGGCGATCAGCGCGCCGATGCCGCCGCCCAGCTCGGGCAGTTCGTCCAGGCGCAGGCCGGCGGAGTCGTTGGCGAAGAGCAGGTGCATCCAGGCGGCGACGCCGGCCAGGGACATGAACGCCCCGGTGGCGATGCGCCCGGCCTCTCCGGAGTTGCGCTTGTTCATCATCGTGATCGCAGTCACCGCGAGCGCCGGGGGAACGCCGAAGCTCGCCGCGCCGTAGATCCAGCGCATGAACCACTCCAGCCGGCGGCCCACCGGGCCGGCCAGGTCGGCGTAGATCCCCAGACCGCCGAGGATCGCAACGAACAGGATCACCACCGCGAACCCGTCGGTGTTCGGCCCGAAGATCCCGG
>DATABX010000338.1:0-11607 GCA_036259335.1 Actinomycetota bacterium | reverse complement strand
CACGGCGAACTCGGGGTGCTTGGCGCTCGGGCCGCTCTTGCGGTGGTAGCGGGCGATCTGGGCGATCAGCTCGATCTCCCGGTCGGTGAACCCGGTCAGGTGTTCGGAGTTGCGGATCATGTAGTAGCTGTGCCGGTGGTGACCGGCGTGCGAGAGGAACAGTCCCAGATTGCACAGCAGCGCCGCCGCCTCCAGGTACTCCCGGGCGTCGTCGCCCAGCCCGTGGAGCGAGGCGGTCTGGTCGAACAGGCTGAGAGCCAGCCCGGCGACGTGGCCGGAGTGAGTGGTGTCCTCGTCCATCTGCTCGGCCAGGTGGACGACGCTCCTTCGGCGCAGGTCCGACAGGTGGTGCAGCGGTCCCCCGTGCCGCCGCCGCCAGGTGTCCAGCAGCACCCCTTCCCGCAGGGCGTAGTCGGAATAGACCATCGACGAGATCTCGAACTCCTCGAACACCTGCTCCAGGATCAGCGCACCGGCCAGGATGATGTCGGTCCGTTTGGGTTCGAGCCCGGGCAGCTTGGAGCGGGCGTCGAGGGTCGGCGCCTTCACCAGGGACTTGACCACCGATTTGAGGTCCGAGCGGGTGAGCTCGTAGTTGTTCCAGTTCTTCGGCGGCGCCTCCTGTTTGCGGGCGACGGCCATCGCACACAGGGTGGCCATGGTTCCCGAGGAGCCGACGGCCACCTCGAACCCGAGGCCCCTCACCTCCCGGCCAAAGGCGGCGAGGTTGCTCCGGACGTAGCGCCGGCAAGACTCCAGCGCCGAGGGGGAGATTTTGTCGGCCCCGAAGAACCGCTGGGTGAGCCGGATCGCTCCCATCTTCAGGCTCCGGGCAGCCAGGCTCTCTCCCTTGCAGCCCACCAGCAGCTCGGTGGAGCCGCCGCCGATGTCGCAAAGGAAGAGCTGCTGGTCGAAGACCGCCACCGCCTGAAGTACACCCAGGTGGATCAGCCTCGCCTCCTCGAACCCGGAGATCACCTCGACCTCGACTCCGGCTTCGTGCCGGGCCCGATCCAGGAAGACGTGGCGGTTCTCCGCCTCCCGGACCGCACTGGTGGCGACCGCGGTCACCGGGGCGCCGAACGCCTCGGCCACCTCCCGGAACCGGGCCAGAGCCGCCACCGCCCGATCGACGGCGTCGCCGGTGAGGTGCTTGAGGTCGCCGCCGCCCGACCCCAGCCGGACCATCTCCTTCTCCCGGCCGAGAACCTCCATCGCGTGGGGGCCGGTCACCCGGGCGACCACCAGGTGCACCGAGTTGGTCCCGATGTCGATGGCGGCCAGCACCTCGGGGGCCGGCGTAGCCGGTGCGAGGGACGCGGCGGAGTGCATGGGCCAGACTAACCCAGCAAAAGTCCCCCTACCGGGGCCGGGACCCCGAGCGCTCCTTACAGAGGCGTTTTCGCAGAGGCTTGGGGATCCTGCGGGGCGAGCTCTGGTTGGCGAGCCGGGCCATTGCGGCGAGGGACTTGCCGCTCTTCAGCCGCCCGAAGTACTCCATACGGCCCCGAACCGAGATCGCCGCCACCGGCCCCTTGCAGACTTTCTGGCAGCGCACGGTCTTGATCGAGGCCCGGGTCTCGGCGGCCAGGTAGCCCGCCACCTTCTCGTGCCCGTCGCACTTGCGGCAGACCAGCACGGTGACCAGGGGGCAGCCGGCGCAGGCGTCGGCCGACTTCGAGCCGGCCGGCTTGCCACCGAGAGACTTCTTGGAGCCCGCCAGCTCACTTGCGACCA
The DNA here is from genome assembly GCA_036259335.1 of Actinomycetota bacterium. Taxonomy (GTDB): domain Bacteria; phylum Actinomycetota; class CADDZG01; order JAHWKV01; family JAHWKV01; genus JAJCYE01. The sequence goes on along the minus strand of DATABX010000338.1, from coordinate 9,870 downwards.
ACTGATTCCTCCCCGTAGGCGAAGCGGAATTAGGTTGACCATAGTCTTGGTGTTAGGACCGCCAAGGTCAAGGGGTTTCCTGTCGTTCGCCTCGAACTTTCCCTGAACATTTCTTGCCGGCTGCCGATATCAAAACGACGGCTCGCTCCGTTAACCGCTCGTTATCGCCAATCGACCAGCCCGGGTCTCCGGGGGGGAATGGGAGGAATTCATGTTCGGGGGCTTGTTTGCTTCGGTTTTCGGAAAGATTGCAGCGGTGGTCGTGACGCTGGCCGGCCTGACCGGGGGCCTGGCAGCCACCGGCTCCCTGCCGATGCTGAGCGGGATCGACATCGGGTCGTCCCCGGTGGCGCTCGCCGGAGGTCCGGCCATCGCCCTGCCGCTCCAGCCCGGCACTCCTTTGAGTTTTCCCGACCTGCCCACTCTCCACCAGGGCGCCGTGAGCCAGCAGGCGCAGGAGCTAGCTGCCGCCGCCTCCGCGCAGGCGATCTCAGTCGCCAACCAGGCGCAGGGCACCGCCCAGAAGGGCGCCGCCGCCGCCCAGAAGTGTCTCGACAGCCTGACCGCCCAGGTCAACTCCCTGGTCGCCGGCATTCCCTCGATCACCAACCAGGAGGAGGCCGCCGCGATGGTCGCCCAGGCCCGCACCATCGGCGACGCCGCCACCGCATGCGCCAAGAAGGCCACCGCCCTGGGCCAGAAGGGCGTCGACCAGATCACCAAGGCCGCCTCCCAGCTCAACACCGCCGTCGCCCAGATCGGGGCGCTCGACCTCAAGGCAACCACCGACCAGGTGGTGCAGGGGGCGCAGAACACCGTGGGCGCCGCCACCCAGACGGTCGACAAGGCCAGCACCAGCGCCTTCGGGATGTTTCAGCAGATCACCGACATGGCGGCCGCTTTGATGGCCACCGCGATGGAGTACCAGCAGAAGGTCCAGGGAGCGCCCCCGGCGCCGGCGGGTAACAACCCGGTTCCCTCGCTTCCCACCACGCCGACCACCACCAACCCGACCAACCCGTTCGGCGGCTTCGGCGCCTTCGGGGCCTGGATGGAGTTCGCAGCCCAGATGCAGCAGACCTACGGCACCGGGTCCACCGACAACACCGGCTGGAACACCAGCGGATGGGACAACGACGACGACGACGACCGACGGCGCTCAGGCCGGCGCTAACCCGACACCATCGAACAGGGGGAGAAGGAAATGAAGATGTCGGACAGCGGAGCAAGGCCGGCGATCGCCGGCAGGGTCCTCGGTTTGGTGGTGATCCTCACCCTCGCCGCCAGCAGCGGAGCGGTGATCGGTATCGCCAACGCCTCCGACTCCTCTCAGCCGGTTTCATCCAGCGCTGCGGCGGCGGTCGCCGAGGCCCAGCCGGAGACTTTTGAAGCGACCCTCGCGGTCCAGGAGCCTCCGGAGGCATCTGCGGCCGGTGCCGCGGCGCCTGCTGCAGGTGCTTCCAAGGCTGCAGCCAAGCCGAAGTCGACCGGCATCCCGGTTCTCAACCTCAACATCCCGACCACCGCCGGAGGCGGAGCAGGCGCCGGGCCGGCGGGTTCGAGCGCCAAGGCGGTCAAGTGCGCCCGGTTCGACGACCCCAAGATCTCCTGGCTGCTAGAGCAGGTGGCCAAGACCCGGGCCGAGCACCCGGAGATGGCAGCGGGCGCCGACAAGCTCGCTGCCGAGCTACGGGCGGCCCTCGGCAAGAACATGTGCGCCAGCGAAGCTCAGCAGATCATCGGCCAGCTGTGCACCGACCCGGCCGTGGTCCGGGTGATGAACCAGATGGTCTCCCGCCTGCCGTTCTTCATCAAGCCGATGGTCGGCGACCCGTGCAGCGCCGACCTGGTCTCTGTGCTGAACAAGGTCGGAAAGTTCGTTCCGGGGTTGAGCAGCGAACCCAGTTAGACGTGACACGGAGGGGGGAGGCTCCGCCCGGGGCTCCGAAAGCTGCAGTCGTTCCGGAGAACGTCCCTTTAGGTCGGCGTCTTGGCCGTCGGGTCGTCCATGTGTTCCCGGGCCCACTCGGTCAGCGCCGTCAGGGCCGGACGGAGCGCCTGGCCGCTGGGGGTCAGCCGGTAGAGCGTCGCCACCGGCGGGCCCTCGAGAATCCGGCGCTCCACCAGGCCGGCCTCCCGCAGCTCGGACAGGCGTGAGGAGAGCATGCCGTCGGTGATCTGAGGCATGGCCCGGGCGATCTCGGCGAACCGGCGGGGGCCCTCCAGCAGCACGCCGAGGATCATTCCGGTCCACCGCTTTCCGAGCAGCGAGAACACCTGGGTGAGGGCACGGTCGCACAGGTGCTCCGAAGCGCCTTCCATGGCAACCGATTTTAGATCACAACGTTGCTAGGAATATCAGAGCCGCTTTCTGCGTAATAGTGGTAGAAGACCACGATTCCGGAAAGGCTTTAACTATGCCCAACTCCCCCGCGGCCCAGCTGGCGCCCCGCTCGATCGCAGCGGCTACCGGTGTGGGCGCAGTTCACCTTGCGGTGACCGATCCTAAGACGGCACTGAGCTTCTACCGCAACATCCTCGGACTGGACCTGCTGGACGACGGCCCGGAGATCCGGCTGGGCGCCGGCGGACGCGAGCTGGTGGTGCTGCACCCGGGAGCCGCGGAAGCCGTGAGCCAGGGGCGGACCGGCCTGTACCACCTGGCGATCGTCGTCCCCGACCGGCGGGAGTTCGCCCGGGTGGTGCGGCGCCTGACCGAGGTCCGCTACCCCCACGCTCCCACCGATCACACCCTCACCAAGGCCGACTACCTGTGGGATCCCGACGGCAACGGCATCGAGATCTACGTCGAGACGCCGGAGGACGGGACCTGGATTATGAACGAGGACGAGTTCGCCGCCCGCGACGCCTCGGGAAGGCTTCGATCCGGGCGTGACCCGATCAACCTGCATCAGCTCTTCGCGGAGCTGACGCCCGACGACGACGTTTTCCTACCGCTGCCCGCGGGCAGCAAGATGGGCCACGTCCACCTGCACGTTCGCGACGTCGACGAGGCGGTGGGGTTCTACAGCGACCTGATCGGGTTCGACGTCATGGGGCGGTCGCGCCGGATGGGCGCCGCCTTCGTGTCGGCCGGCGGGTACCACCATCACCTGGGACTCAACACCTGGGCCGGCAAGGGGGCGCCTCCCCCGCCGGCGGATGCCGCCGGCCTTCGGCGATTCACCATCGAGGTCCCTGACGAATCCGAGCTCGACGAGGTCGTCTCGCGGCTCGACCACGGCGGGGTCGGAATTGCCGACTCGCCGGAAGGAGGGGTGCTTGCCGAGGATGGCTCGGGCAACCGCTCCCTGATCACCGTTCGCAAGGAAGGAGACAACTCATGAAGATCGAGGTCTGGTCCGACGTAATCTGCCCGTGGTGCGGCCTGGGCAAGCACCGGCTGGAGGCTGCGCTCGACCGCCTGCCCGACCGCGACGACGTCGAGGTCGTCTACCACTCGTTCCAGCTCGACCCCTACGCCCCCACCGAAGCACAGCCGGTGAAGGAGCACCTCAAGGCCAAGTACCGGCTGGACGACGCCGGGTTCGCCACGGTCACCGGGCGGGTCGAGGGCCTGGCGGAAGCCGAGGGACTGAGCCCGTACCACGTGGGCGACAACCTGACCGGCAACACCTTCCTTGCCCACCAGCTGGCGGCGATGGCCACCGAGAAGGGCCTGCAAGCGGAAGCCTGGGAGCGGCTGTACCAGGCCCACTTCGGCGAGCGGCGCTCGATTTTCGACGTCGACTCGCTGGTCGAGCTGGGGGCCGAGATCGGGCTGGATGCCGACGAGGTGCGCGAGGCGTTGACCACCGGCCGCTACGCCGCTCAGGTGGAGGCCGACGGAATGGAAGCCCGCAGCATGGGCGCCAACGGCGTGCCCTTCTTCGTCATCGACCGCAAGTACGCGGTCTCGGGGGCGCAGCCGGCCGACGTGCTGGTTGAGGTCTTCGAGCAGGTGAGGGCCAAGGCGAACGCCTAACCGGTTCGTATCGCGACCGGGTTCCCGGAAGGGTCGTAGGTGACGACCCCGCCCTCCACCGGCTGCGGGGGCCGGCCGGTGGCCGATTCGAGGTGCCCGGCCAGGCGTTCGACATCGGCGGCGGCGGGCACCTCGATGTTGACCCGGGTCAGGCGGGCGGTGCCCGGTGGTGCCGGCGGGCTGCCGCCGCTCTCCCAGATGTTCGCCCCCAGGTGGTGGTGGTAGCCGCCGGCGCTGAGGAACGCCGCCTGGTTGCCGAAGGTCGCCATCAGCCCGAAACCCAGGACGTCCCGGTAGAACCCGATGGTGGCGGGGATCTCGGCCACCCGGAGGTGGACGTGCCCCATCACCGTGCCCGGCGGCAGCCCGGCAAACGGCTCCGGCTCGGTGTCCTCCACCTGTTGCATCAGGTCGTCGACGTCCAGCCGGACCGTGGTCATCCGGCGGGCGACCTGGCCCTCCCACACCCGGCGCGGGCGGTCCCAGTAGATCTCGATGCCGTGGTCGTCGGGGTCGCTGAGGTAGAGGGCCTCGCTGACGTAGTGGTCGGCCATCCCGGTGAGCTGCACCCGGTCCCGGGCGGCGTGGGCCAGCCAGCGGGCCAGGTCGGTCCGCTCGGGAACCAGCAGGGCGAAGTGGTAGAGCCCGCAGTAGCCGTTGGATGGTGGGACGCCGGGCTCCTCGGTCAGCACCAGCAGGTCTCGCCCGCCGGCGCCCAGGGTCGCCCGGCCATCGCCGGAAGAAGCCAGCTGCAGGCCCACCTGCTCCCGGTAGTAATCCAGCGACCGCCCGAGGTCGGAGACGGTCAGCTCCACCGGTCCCATGCGGGTATCCGCCGGGACCTCGGCCGCCACGGGGGCGCCTCCGGCTGTCACCTCCTCCGGGTCGAGCGGGAGGTTCACGGCCGGCCCGCCAGCTCGTCCAGGTAGCCGACCACCCGGTTCGTGAGGATCGTGGCACTTCGCAGATCGTCGATCCCCCGCGCCGGGTGCGAGTCCAGCCGGGCGGCGATCTCGCCGCCCAGCTCGGGCGCCGCCCGGTTTACCAGCTCCACGCATACCCGGCTCGCCTCGCGGACCAGCTTGGGCTCGACGGTCCAGATCGCCTCGAAGCGACGGGGCGCGCCGGCTCGGTCCCGCGGCCGTTCCCAGCCGGCCAGGCAAGCAGTGAAGGCCGGCGAGTCGCACACCACCGCCCACTCGCGACGGACGGCCGACCCGCCGGCAAGCGGCACCTGGGCCGGGATGGCGGACAAGCCGGCGTCCGGGAAGTCGGCGAACACCACCGAGTGGTCTCCGGTGCGGGCGAGCTCCCGCCACCGGTGGGCCGCCCGGCGGAAGAACCGCTCGGTCTGGAAAGCGCCGAAGATCACATGACGGTCGCCGTGGGCGTAGCACTCGTCCTCGATCGCTCGGCTGATCGCCAGCATCGACTGCACACCCATTACCTGAACCGGCAGCTCTCGGGCGGCCCGCCGCAGACCGGCGAAGATCGAGTGCTCGCCGGGGAGGGCGGCTGCCTCGGCGCGGGCGATGGCCGCCGCCAGCGACAGGCCGTTCCGTCTTTCCTGGGCCACCCGTCGGATGGCCGGAACCACATGTTCGGTGTAGCGGCGATGACCGCTTGGCAGACGCAGCGGCGCCGGGAAGCCGTAGCGGGCCTCCCACGCCCGGAGGGTGGAGATGGTGATACCGCTGCGGAGCGACACCTCCCGGATGGTAAGTCCGGCCGGGGAAGGTGCGATGTCGGTCTCCATGGCGCCAGCCTAGTCCGGTTGGGACCGAGGATCTACTGCGGTCTTCGAGATCTTCCTAGATACCTGTAGGAGATTTGGAGCCTAGGTCAGTCGTCCTTGTCCTTGCCGGCCCCCTTGCCCTTCTCACCCTTCTCACCGTTTTCGCCCTTTTCGCCTTTCTGTCCCCTCTGAACAGAGGACCCGGTGATGGAGCCGCCGGAGTTCGATCCCGGAACCTGCGGTTCGAGCTCCACCGGGGCCGGCGGAGGGGCGGGGGCGGCGGCCGGGCTCGTGCCCGGCAGGTTCTGCTGAACCTGGGCGGCTGCACTCAGTATGCGTTGGGCCTCGGGCTCTGCAAGAACCCCGTCCTGCCGAAGGCTCGCGACACTCACGCGCAGGCTGGCCAGCCGCTGGATCGTGGTGGAGTTGTCGCCGGCTTCTGCCGCGTCCCGAACTGCGGCCACCTGGTTCTGCAGCCGGCCGTAAGCCTCTTCCTTGGCGCTGTCGCAGGCGCCGAGTGCGATCACGAGCACCAGGCCCGCCAGGGCCCTCCTCACGGCTGCACCGCCTCTTCGAGCTCTCGCAGGGCCCCCTCCAGTGGTGCGGGAAGGTCGCCGTCCGACGTTTCGGCGGCCGGCGTCGGCGCCGGCGCCGTCTGCTCCCGGTCGGGAGAGGCGATTCCCCGAACCAGGATCAGCACCAGGACCAGGGCAAGGCAGGTCCCGACGATCCGCCATTTCAGGCGTGCGGGCAGCCGGTCCCACGCCGCCGCCCGCTTGGGTCGTGGAGGCGCCGGCCGTGAAACCACCGTGGGCTCGGTTGGGTGCACGTCCTCCGGAGTCTCGAGCACCCGGGTCGGGTTGGGCGCGGCGCCGACCGAGGTCTCCTCCAGCGGGACCGCAGGGGGCGGCTCGGTGGCGAGGTCGGCTTCCATCTCCGCCGCCGATGAGTAGCGCTCCGCCGGGTCGCGGGCCATGGCGCGAGCCACCACCGCAGAAAATCGGGGGTCGATGCCCGGTCTCTGGGCGTCCAGCGGAGGCACCGGGTCGTCCTGGATCGCCCGTATCAGGCCGAGCGGGGTATCGGCCTGGAACGGACGCCGGCCGGCCACGAGCTCGTAGAGCATCACGCCGACCGAGTAGATATCGGTGCATTCGCTGGCGGACTCCCCGGCTATGCGCTCGGGCGCCAGGTAGGACGGTGTTCCCAGGACCATGCCCGCCTGGGTGAGGTCCATACCCTCGGCCATCTTGGCGACGCCGAAGTCGCCGACCTTGACCGAGCCCTCCCGGGTGAGAAGAACGTTGCCCGGCTTGAGGTCGCGGTGCAGGATCCCCTGGGCGTGCGAAGCCCCCAGCGCGGAGAGGATCTCCCGGCCGACCTGACGGGCCCGGGTCTCGTCCGCCGGCCCCTGCGCGGCCTCGTCGGCGAGCGTCCGCCCGGAAAGAAGCTCCATGACGATGAACGGCCGGCCCTCGTGCTCGCCGGTGTCGAAGACCCCCACCACGTTGGGGTGTGACAGGCGCCCGGCAGCCCGCGCCTCCGCCTCGAAGCGGGACCGCAGGTCCGCCTGCGACGCCATGTCCGGCCGCAGGAATTTGATCGCCACCGGGCGGTCGAGCTTGGTGTCGTGACCGGCGTGGACCTCGCCCATCCCGCCCGACCCGACGAGCTCGCCCAGAACGTAACGGTCCGCGATCAACTCCGGTTCCGGGGTGGCTGGCACCCCTGGATTCTCGCGCACACCCTCCGAGGCTCCGCCGGCTAGCGGGTTCAAAGCAGGGTCGGCCCCGGCCGAGGGGGGCTGGTGTCTGGGGCCAAGTTGGGTCCTCCACTGCGCGGTCGGAAACTTCGTTGAAACTAAGGCTTTAGGAATTCCCCGAACTGCCGATAAGTAACCTGCCTACGAGCTGGGGGGCTCGACGGCAACCAAGGGGGAACACCGAAGACTCCGAGGGGGAAGTCGAAGGTATTCGACCAGGGAGTGGACCTTCAGCCTGGGGCCCAAATCCGAGAACTGAATCGCATCTGCCACATATCCACCGGCAGGTGCGATTCCTTTTTTGGAGCCGTGTCGAATTCCGCGCAGTCCGTTCGACGTAAGGGCAACGTCGGCAAACGGCTGACGCTCGAACCGACACAAGGAGCGAAATCATGTCCTCGACGGTGCTGTACATGTCAATGTCCCTCGACGGATTCATCACGGGACCGAACGAAAGCCCCGAAAACGCGCTCGGCGACGGCGGGGACCGGCTGCACGAGTGGTGTTTTCCAGGTGCCGAAGGGGGCGACTTCGAGGCAGCCGTTGAGCGGCTTCGGGGCGTGAACCGCCAGGTCTACGACGAGTTCATGTCCACGGGGTCCGTGATCGCCGGACGCGGAACCTTCGAGCCCGCGGGCGGCTGGGGAGGCGACCACCACGACGGTGTGCCGATTTACATCCTGAGCCGCAACCCGGCACCCGACTGGGTGGCCCATTGGCCGGCCGTGCACTATGTGAGCAGCCTCGAAGCCGCTGTACGGGACGCCAAGCGCGCTGCCGGCGACAACAACGTGCTGGTGCACGGAGCGAGCATCGCGCAGCGAGCGCTCACTGCGGGGCTCCTCGACGAGATCCAGATCCACCTGGTCCCGGTCCTGATGGGCGATGGGCGGCGGCTGTTCGAGCACCTCGGTGTCGAACAGCGCCATCTGGAGAGGGTGAGGGTTCTGGAAGGAGAGGGCGGCGTCACGCACCTGCGCTACCGCGTCCTCAGGTGAGCTTCAGAGGGAGCTGCTCTATCGGGTAATGCCGCAGAGGCTAGACAAGGCCCGGCCCCGCGGCTGACCGATCCCCCTTTGCCGGCTCGCGCAGCCTTCGCCGAACCACGGCCGCGCTGGCCTTGGTTGTCAGGATGCTGAGGTTGTCGCCGGACTCGATTCGAGTGTCTCCCGTGGGAAAGACCAGCCCGTCCTTCTTCCCGACCGCTATGACGAGCGTTCCTCGCGGCCACGGGACATCTCGTATCGCCGAACCGGCGGCCGCCGACCCCGCGGCAACGGTCTCATCCAGCAGGATGGTCGCTCCTGAGATTGTGAGCAACCGCCGGCGGGCAGTCTCAAGGGTCCCCTGGTAGGCGCGCACGACGTTGGCCGTCGCCACCGTTCCGACCAACTCTCCCCGGGAAACGACCGGAAGCCAGTTGGCGTGCCCATCGGCGAGCACCGACATCACCGAGTCCAGCTGGGCATCGGCCGCAACCACCGGATAGGTCCGGTCGGCAAGACTGCCGACCGAAGAATCGGGCGGGGCGTCTTCCAGATCTGTGACCTGGACCACGCCGAGATACAGATTCGAGCCGTCGACCACGGGCGCGGCTCTCAGGTGCAGCTCGCCCAGCCTGGACTGGGCGGCGGCAACCGACTCGCCAGACTTCAGAGCCAGCTTGGGCGGCGTCATCGATTCGGAGACCGGAATTGCGTCCAGCATCGGCAACCCGAAGCGGAGGCGGTGGGAAGGTGAGTCTGCTCGGTTCTTGAGCTGGCTGGCGTAGATGGTGTGGTCCCCCACCACCAGGGTGGCTATCCCCACCGCCGCCATCGCCGGAGCGAGCAGCTCGAGGCTTCCGGTCATCTCGGCCACCATGAGCATCACCGCAATCGGAGCGTGGGCGATGCTACCGAAACACGAGATCATCCCCACGATCACCAACGGCGCCGGGGAGATCGGTAGCCCGGGAGCGAAGCCGTGCAGGAGCCGCCACACGGCCGCACCCAGGAAACCTCCGATCACCATCCCCGGACCGAAGATCCCCCCGGAGCCCCCCGATCCGATCGACAGAGCGGTCGAGACGATCTTGGCAAGGGGCAGCAGCAGGACGATCCAGAGTGGAATCGCCAGCAGCTGGTCGGTCATCGCCTCCTGCACCCAGCCGTAGCCGGTCCCCAGCACCTGGGGGAGCACGAGAGCCATCACGCCCACCAGCAGGCCTCCGATCGCAGGCTTCAACGCCCCGCTCAGCCGGGACCGTCCAGCGAAGTGGTGAACCTTGTAGAAAACGCCGGAGTAGAGCATCCCGAGCAGGCCGGCTGCCAGGCCGATGAGCGCGTAGTAGACCAGCTCGATGGGGTGGTTGAAACGGTATCCCTGCAGGTAGCCGAAGATCGGGAC
>DATABX010000337.1:0-2252 GCA_036259335.1 Actinomycetota bacterium | reverse complement strand
CGACCATGGGTGCGATCTCCTCGAAGGACAGCTGGAACATGTCATGAAGCACGAAGGCCAGCCGCTCCGCCGGCGTCAGTGTGTCCAGCACCACCAGCAGTGCCAGACCGACCGAGTCGGCGAGCAACGCCTCGTCCTCCGGCTGCAGGTCGCCTTCGCGGCTGATCACCGGGTCCGGCAAGTGGACCTCGAGCGACTCCTCGCGCCGTAGGTTGCGCGACCGCAGCAGGTTCAGGCAGACGCGGGCGGTGATCGTGGTCAGCCACCCGCCGAGGTTCTCCACCTCGTCGGCTCCCGACCGGCTGACCCGCAGCCAGGTGTCCTGGACAGCATCCTCCGCGGCCGGAAGCGCCCCGAGCATCCGGTAGGCAACGGCCCGGAGGTGGGGCCGGTGCTCCTCGAAGCGTTCGGCAAGCCACTGTTTGTCGTCCAAGTCACGTCCTCCGGTTGCGAAGTGTCATTACAGATGACCGGCAGATCAGGATCGATGTGACAAGGAGACACCATGAACGCACAGATCGACAACCCAAGGTTCGATGCGAACCCGGCCGGACAAACCGAAGGAGGCCCACGATGAGCTCGCCGATTCTGATCACGGGGGGGACCGGGACCCTCGGGCGCCACGTCGTTCCGCTCCTGCGGGAGGCCGGACGGGATCTGCGGGTGCTCAGCCGCCACCCCCACAACTCGGGAGACGGCATCGAGTACGTGACCGGGGACCTCATGAAGGACGAGGGCATCCCGGCAGCGGTGGACGGCGCCGGGATCATCGTGCACCTGGCCGGAAGCAACAAGGACGACGATGTGGCGACCAGGAATCTCGTGCGAGCGGCGTCACGGGCCGGGGCGCAGCACCTGGTGTACATCTCGGTGATCGGCACCGATCGGATTCCGCTCGTCAGCGGCGTCGACCGCACGATGTTCGGTTACTTCGGCTCCAAGCTGGCAGCGGAGCGGGTCGTGGCCGGCTCGGGTCTGCCCTGGACGACGATGCGCGCCGCTCAGTTTCACGACCTGCTCCTGAAAGTGGTGGAAGCTATGGCCAAGCTGCCGGTGATCCCGGTCCCGGCCGGCTTCAAGTTCCAGCCGGTCGATACCGGCGAGGTCGCAGCGCAGCTCGTCGACCTGGCCCTGGGCAGCCCGGCGGGCCTGGTACCCGACATGGCCGGCCCACGGGTGTACGAGATGGCCGAGCTGATCCGGAGATACCTGAGGGCCGGCGGCAAGCACCGGCCGATCGTTCCCCTCCGGCTGCCCGGTGAAGCAGCCCGGGCGTTCCGGGCAGGCGCCAACCTGGCCCCCGACCGGGCTGTGGGACGCCGGAGCTGGGAGGACTTCCTGAACGAGCGGGTGCTCGCCGAGGTCTGAGCTTCCGGCAAGACCGCTTCCCACAATGAACGCGCCGACGGCGGGCCCTCTGGGGGCCCGCCGTCGAGTAGTGAAGCGGTTAGCTGGTTGCCGGGCTCGGGCTCGCCGCCCCGGTGGCCCCGGCCGTCGGCGACGCAGTGCCGCCCTCCGGGCTGGGCGAGATGCCGGCAGCACCGCCGCCGGAGTCTCCGTCCTCGGGCGGCGGGTACTCGGCCCCCGCAGCCTGGGCGGCCGCCTCGATCGCCGCGTGCAGCTGGTCCAGCGTCGCCTGCGCCGGAGCGCCGTCGACGATGATCCGCCGCACCGCGACGTTCATCTGCTCCGAGACGTTCGACCAGTAGGGGACGTTCGGGCGGTACCAGCCGTCCTCCAGGGCGCCCTGGATCGCCTCGAAGGTCTCCTGCTGGTCCTCCGGGACGTCGGTGTAGGCGTCCTCGCGAACCGACGGCCAGGCGTTGCGCTCGGCCAGCGTCTTCTGGGCGTCCTCGGAGATCAGGAAGTTGGCCAGCGCCAGCGCCGCCTCCCTCTCCTCCGCCGACACGCCTCTCGGGATGCCCAGCACGTCGCCGCCGATGACGTGGGCGGCCCGCTCCGGGCCCTCCCAGCCTTCGTAGACGTCGAACCGCTCGAGCAGTCCCTGCTCGCTCAGCTGGGCGGAGGTCACCGGCCAGTTCTGTGCCAGCCACGAGGTCTCGCCCTGCAGGTAGTCGACCTCGGTGTCGAACTTCGCCAGCAGGCTCTCCCGGGCCAGCAGGTTGTCCCGCCACATGTCCTGCAGGAACTCGAACGCCTCCACCGATCCTTCGTCGTTCAGGATCAGCGGGTTGCCGCCGAACGAGACGATCCACTCCGAGATCGTCACCGCCGCCGGGTCGCCCTCGGCC
>DATABX010000336.1:0-5596 GCA_036259335.1 Actinomycetota bacterium | reverse complement strand
CCCAGCGGCTGAACCGCTTGCGTACCGTGTTCATGCGGGCGATGTCCAGCCCCGAGCTCAGCAGCAGCCGGTAGAGCCGGTGGAGGTCGGCGGCGGGGATGCCGGGTACCGGGCCGGCAGCCAGGCTGGTCGCTCCTCCGGAAAGCAGGACCCAGGCCTGCCCGGAAGGGTCGACCCGTTCGGCGACCTCACCAATGGCCTCGGCGGCTGCCAGCGACCCGGGGCCGGGAAACGGGTGGTCGCCCACCACGAGCTGCAGGCCCGGTGGCATCTCACGGCGCTCCGGGGCGACGACCACGCCGCCGGCCGGCGCCAGCCCCCTCGCCCGGAGGTGGTCCGCCGCCGCCATTGCCATCGCCGGGGCCGCCTTGCCCACCGCGAGGATCCACACCGGACGGTCGGGGAACCCGACCCGGTCCAGGGCGGCCGTCAGGGCCGGTCCCGGCGCCGCCGCTGCGACCCCCGCGCGGTAGAGCCGGCTCAGGATTTCGGCGGGGCTAGCCAACCGCCGAACCGCCCGCCGGCCGGCCTTCAATATAGAATCCGCACATGCCCCAATCCGATTCCCTGAGCGGCCTGCCCGGCCGCCACTTTCTTTTTGTCCCCGGCCCCACGAACATACCGGAGCGTGTGCTCCGGGCGATGGATCGTCCGATGGAGGATCACCGCTCCTCGGCATTCCCGGATCTGACCCGCTCGCTGCTCGCCGACCTCAAGAAAATCTTCCGGACCGAGCAGGGCCAGGCGTTCATCTTCCCGGCCACCGGCTCCGGGGGGTGGGAGGCCGGTCTGGTCAACACCTGCTCGCCCGGCGACCGGATGCTTGCGGTCCGCAACGGTCAGTTCAGCCACCTGTTCATCAACTGCGCCGAGCGGCACGGACTGGACGTCGAGGTGATCGACGTCCCCTGGGGGGAGGGCGCTCCGCCCGAGCTCATCGAGCAGGCCCTGCAGGACGACATCGCCCACGAGATCCACGGCGTCCTGGTGGTCCACAACGAGACCGCCACCGGAGTTACCAGCGACCTTGCAGGCATCCGCCAAGCAATCGACGCCGCCGGCCACCCCGCCCTGCTCTACGTCGACGGCGTGAGCTCGATCGGCAGCCTGGACTTCCGGATGGACGAGTGGGGCGTCGACGTGGCGATCACCGGCTCCCAGAAGGGGCTGATGCTGCCTGCCGGCCTCGGAATTCTCTGCCTCAGCCCCAAGGCGCTGGCGCTGGTCGAGACCGCCGGCTGCAACCGCTGCTTCTTCGACCTGCGGGACATGGCCAAGGCCAACGCCGGCGGGTACTTTCCGTACACCCCGGCGCTCTCGCTGCTGTTCGGGCTTCGGGAGTCGCTCAACCTGCTGCTCGGGGAGGGACTGGACAACGTCTTCGCCCGCCACCACCGGCTGGCCGAGGGGGTCCGGGCCGCGGTCGATGCCTGGGGCCTGGAGGTCTGCGCCCGCAAGCCGGAGTGGAACTCGGACAGCGTGACCGCCGTGATGGTCCCGGACGGCGCCAACGGCGCCGACGTCATCGACATCGCCTTCCGGCGCTACAACCTCGCCCTGGGAGCCGGGTTGACCCAGATGGCCGGCAAACTTTTCCGCATCGGCCACCTGGGCGACCTCAACGACCTGATGGTGCTCGGTGCGCTGGCCGGAGTCGAGATGGCGCTGAACGACGCCGGCATCGAGGTCCCGTTGGGCAGCGGCGTGGGAGCGGCCGCCGCCCACTACCGGCGCACCGCCCAACCCGCGAGCGAACCGGCGGCGAAAGGCAGCAGTTGAGTGACCGCCCTCGGGTGGTCGTAACCCGGCGGCTGCCGGCGCCGGTGGAGCAGGAGCTGGCGAACCGGTTCGACGCCCGGCTGAACCCCCAGGACCGCCCCCTGACCGCCGAGGAGCTGGCCGAGGCCGTCCGCACCGCCGACGCCATCCTGCCGACGGTCACCGACCGGATCACCGCCGAGGTGCTCGCGGCGGCGCCCCGCAGCACCAGGATCGTCGCCAACTTCGGCGTCGGCTACAACAACATCGACGTCGAGGCCGCCCGGCAGCAGGGCGTCGTCGTCACCAACACCCCCGACGTCCTGACCGACTGCACCGCCGACCTCGCCATGACGCTGCTGCTCTCCGTTGCCCGGCGGGCCGGCGAGGGCGAGCGTCACGTGCGCAACGGCGAGTGGACCGGCTGGCGTCCGACCCACATGCTGGGGACCAAGGTCACCGGCAAGACCCTCGGCATCATCGGCCTGGGCCGGATCGGGCGGGCGGTCGCCCGGCGGGCCCACCACGGGTTCGGCATGCGCATCCTCTACTACGAGCCGATGCCGGTCCCCGAAGCCGAGCTGGCCGACCTGGCCGCCGAGCAGCGTGATCTGGATGCCCTTCTGGCCGAAAGCGACTTCGTGTCGGTCCACGTCCCCGCCACGCCCCAGACCCACCACCTTCTCAACGGCGAGCGGTTCCGGACCATGAAGCCGGGCGCATTCCTGGTCAACACCGCCCGGGGCGACGTGGTGGACGAGGCGGAGCTGATCGAAGCGCTGCGGACCGGTGCGATCGCGGGCGCCGGCCTGGACGTCTACGAGGGCGAACCGGCGGTTAGCCCCGAGCTGACCACCATGGAGAACGTCGTACTGCTGCCCCATCTGGGCAGCGCGACCCAGGAGACCCGGGTGGCGATGGGCATGCGTGCCATAGACAACCTGCAGGCATTCTTCGACGGCAACCCGCCACCGGACCGGGTGGCGTAGCCGGCTGCGAATTCCTTAGGGCACGTCGGGTAACCGCTCGAACAGCAGGTACACCTCGGGCTGAAGCACGCCGCCCTTCCAGAACATCTCCCCCCAGAACACCGCCTTCTGGCGGTAGTTCGGCAGCGCCTCGGCCATGTCGGCTTCCGTCCCGGGAATTTTGACCGGGAAGACCACCAGGTCCGGGCGGAAGCCCTCGATCAGGTCCGGATTCTCGACCATGGTGTTGCCTTCCGACCAGTCCCAGTAGGAGATGCCGTCGGGCCGGCGGTAGTTGTCGAACAGGTTGCGCTCGAAGTAGGGGTTGAGCGCAAACGACGCCCAGTGGATGGCGTAGATCTTCGAGCCCTCGAGATTGTTCTCCTTGAGATAGTTCGCCAGCTCCCGGCTTCCCGAGTAGGAGCCGTTGACGTCGCTGATAGCGGTGCGAACGGACCAGCTCACCTGGACCAGGCAGACGACCGCCAGCATCGCCAGCGCCGCCCGCCGGATCCGCACCGCCCTCGGTTCGCCGGCCCTCTCACCTTCCGGCCGGCCGAGCGCCACCCAGAAAGCGAAGACCCAGATCAAAAACAGCACCCCCTGGTGCCATGGGGCGCGGTGGACGAAGGCGAAGAAGAGCAAATTGACCGTGGCGGGCACGGCGTACAGGTGGAGGACCCGCCTGGCGTGGAAGAAAGTCAGGCTTGCGGCCAGGGCGGGCAGGAGCACGACCCACCAGCCGGCCAGCGACTCGTTCAACATCGTGAACGTCACCCGGAACAGCTCGCCCGGCCCGACCAGCTGGAACCCGTCCTCGGCGAAGGTACGGTCGGCCGGCGGCAACAGGGCGAACGCCATCGCCGCCATGGCCAGTCCGGTCGCTCCGAACGCGACGATCTCCCGGCGCGCGGGGAGGCGGGAGCCAGGCGACGCCTTCAACGCCTCGATACCGGCGATTGCCAGAAGCGATCCGGCGATGAGAAACCCCGAGGTGGTGCTGGCGGCCAGCAGGAACAGCGAGCCGGCGAAGAGCCAGGGGCTTTCGTGGCGGCGGGGGTACCGGCACGCCACGGCGAACATCAGCACCGGCAGCAGCGCGTAGCTGCGGGCCACGACCGAGTACTGGTAGAAGACGAAGTAGGTGAACGGGATGACAACTTTGGCCCAGACCGGGAACGGGGACCACCGCACGAGCACCCAGACCCCGAGCACCCCGAGGGTGCCGGAGATCCAGCCGATTGCCGAGTAGGGCAGCAGCTTCGCCGGAAGCATGAGGATCAGGTGCCAGAGCCCGGGCTGCCCCTCGTAGGCCAGACGGGGGAACAACTCCAGCAGGTTGCTGTCCCGGGCGATCAGCCAGGCCTGGGCTTCGTCGAACCACGGCTCGTGCCGGGCGATGACCACGGCTACCGTCGCGGCGTAGACCACCAGGGCTGCCACCGGGGCGTAGCTGCTCCAGGCCCGCCCGGCCGCTTCCGCTTTCTCCTCGGCCGGCCGGACTCCCTCTAGGACAGCCATTTGAGCAGGCGGACCACGCCCATCCGGGCTCGCCGGTTGTGGGCCGACACCCCGGCGTCCCGGGCCGCGATCTCGTCGAAGTTCGCCTGGTAGTGCTCGTACGCCAGGTGAAGCATTTGTTCGTTGGTTCTGGTCGGTCGCCAGGCGAGGTCGGTCTTGATCTTGCTGGTGTCGAAGACGAAGTCCTCTGCGATCATCCGGCGCTGGTACGGGCCCAGAGGGGAGAGGTGCAGGCTGCTCGCCAGCCACATCCCGGCCAGGGTGGGCCGTCTGGGAAGCGAGGCGACCCGCGAGTCCGAGCCCGACTTGTCGATCACGTACTCGTAGATCTCCCGGAGGCTTTTCACGTCGTCCGATCCGACGTTGTAGACGCCGTGGGCCTGGGATTTGTAGGCGAGGAGGCAGGCCTCGGCCAGATCGGGGGCGTAGATGAACTGGTAGACGTTGTCCCCCTTGCCCACCACCCACACCTTGCGGCCCTACCGGATGAAGTCGAAGAGAATGCTCAGCAGGCCGAGCCGGCCCGGCGAGATGATCGTCGGGCTGCGCAGGACCGTGGTTGCGAAGGCGCCGGCGCGGCCGAGCAGGATCCTCTCGCCTGCGAGCTTGGACTCACCGTAGATCTCCACCGGTTTGGGAGCGTCGTCCTCGGTCACCGGGCGGTGGAAGTTCTCGCCCCACAGGCAGTTGGAGGAGATGAACACCACCTGGGGAACGCCGAACGCCTCGACCTTCTCGGCGAGCACCCGGGTCCCCTCGACGTTGCTCCGCCAGAGCGCCTTGCGGTCCTTCACCTCGTGGGCCAGCAGGGCCGCGCAGTGGAAGACCGCGTCGAAGCGGCCTTCGCGGAAGATCGGTTCGAGCACCGCCGGGTCGGAGATGTCGCCGACGACGGAGGTGAACCCGTCCCGCACGGTGGGGTCCCGGCACAGGTCGACGCTCCAGCACTCGAAGCCTTCGTCCAGCAGCCGGTGCTTGAGCACGGTACCGAAGAAACCGGCTCCTCCGGTGATCAACACGCGGGCCACTGAATCGCTCCGATCGCTACGGGCGCCCGGGTTTTGAGCGCCGGTACACAGGCTCTCGGGGGAGACCTGTTCCCCCTTGGGGGCGACAAGTCGTTACCCTCGCCAGAACCGGGCAAACTTCGCGAAGCGGACGACGGTCCGGCTTTTGTAACGCTCGGCGGCGGATCCGGCACTAATGGCCGGAACAATGCGGCTGAAAGGTGCGTTTTAAGCGGCAATGGCCAAGCTCGCCCCGCCTCCGGCAGCGTTCGCCGGTCCGGCGCGCCGGACCGCCCGCACCTTCTACCTGATCAACGGCTGCTACACCGTCTCGGCGTCGGT
>DATABX010000335.1:0-3017 GCA_036259335.1 Actinomycetota bacterium | reverse complement strand
ACCACGCCAGGTTGAAGACCCCCACCGCCCCCAGGACCCCGACGGCCGCGCCACGGCGTGGCGATCCGGCCCACCAGGCGATCGCCAGGACCGCCGCCGGCAGTACCGCCACCAACTGCCGGCCCGGCCACCACCAGCCGTGCATGGTCAGCGCCAGATAGGTCGCGGCCAGCCAGCCGATCGACAGGGGCAGTATCAGAACCGCCCAGTTGGCCGGACGGCGGAAGGCCACCCAGGCGGCTGCAGGGGCCAGCAGCAGCCACGCCGGCTGCCACGCCGCCAGCCCGAAGCGCCGGTCGACCAGCAGGCCGATCAGCCGGCTGGTCCGGTCGGCGTAGTCCGGTGTCACCCCGACCACGCTGAACTGGCCGGTCTCGGCGAAGAACTCGCCGGTGGCGTACACGGTCAGGTCCCCGTACCAGCGCAGGTGGCCGGCAAGGTACCCGGCGCCCGCCACTGCGAACGCGGCGCATACCGCCGCCACCTCCCGCCGGCGGCCGGCCCGCAGCATCCGCCACAGCGGCAGGGCCCCAAGCACCGCGCCGACCGGGAGGAACTTGGTGCCCAGCCACGCCAGGGCAACGATGCTCACCACCAGGCCCGCCAACCCCCGCCACCGGAGCGGCCCGGTGATGCAGGCGATCGCCACGGTCACCGCAATCGCCGCCGGAAGCTCCGGATAGATCTGGCTGCCGTAGACCGCGAACGGCGCCGACGTCGCGAAGACGCCCACCACCAGCGCCGACCGCCACACCGGCAGGTCGAAGCGCCGGACTGCGGTCCACAGCAGCAGCGCCGCCAACACGCCGGCCATCGCGGACAGCGTCAGCTTGGCCCCCAGCCAGCCCCCGGCCAGAGTTCCCGGGACCAGAAGGGCCGGAAGCAGAGGGTCGTGGGGGCTTACCATCCGGCCGCCCTCCAGGCGCTTGGCCTGCGGGTCGAGCACCACCTCGTGGAACGGCCGGTAGCGCCTCTCGGCAATCTCGTCGGAGACGTCCAGCGAACGGTCCTCCCCGAGGCTCATCGCAGTGAGGAGGTACTCGGGCTCGTCGGCGGTGATCCGGGCGTTGTAGGAGCTTCGGATCGGGGCTCCGGCGGCCGCTGCTGCGCCACCCAGCACGAACACCAGGACCAGGGCCGCCGCGAGGTTCGCCGGGCGGCCGGAATCTTTCCCTGGTCGGTTCATCAGGTTATCCTAAGCACCGATAGTAGGTAGACCTAATTACTGCTTTATCAAATCGTGATGTTCCGCCCCGAGGAAGCCGGCCACCGGCAAGGAGGACTCTTGATCGGCAAAACCCGGCTGCTGGTACCGCTGGCGGCCATTCTTCTCCTTGTCCCGGCCGCGTGCACCGGAGGCGGAAACGACGAGACGGTCCGGGTCTACTCCGGCCGCCACTACGGCGAGGAGGAGACCTTCCGGGAGTTCTCCCGCGAGACCGGGATCGACGTCGAGTTCCTTTTCGGCAGCGACGCCGAGCTGCGGGAGCGGATCCTGGCCGAGGGTGAGAACACCCAGGCGGATGTCTACATGACCGTGGACGCCGGCAACCTGTACCTCGCAGCCGACGAAGGGATCTTCCAGCCGCTCGAGTCCGAGGTCCTGGAGGATGCCATCCCCGCGAGCCTGAGGGATCCCGAGGGTCGCTGGTTCGGCCTGGGCGTCCGCTCCCGGACGATCGTCTACAACCCGGAGCGGGTCCAGCCCTCGGAGCTGTCGACCTACGAAGCCCTGAGCGACCCGAAGTGGAGGGGGCGGGTGTGCATGAGGGACTCGTCGAACGTCTACACCCAGTCGATGGTCGCCAGCCTGATCTCGCACCACGGTTACGCCGGCGCGGTCGACGTCCTGAAGAGCTGGGTCGCCAACGACGTGGAGATTCTCGGGAGCGACATCCTGGTGCTCGAAACCATCGAGGAGGGCGGCTGCGACGTCGGCATCGCCAACCACTACTACCTGGCCCGGCTCATCGAGGACGAGCCGGGCTTCGGGGTCGAGATCTTCTGGGCGAACCAGGACGAACGGGGGGTGCACGTCAACGTCTCGGGCGCCGGGGTGACCGCCAACGCCGACAACCCGGACCTGGCGCGCCGGCTGCTGGAGTGGCTGGCCACCGACGGCCAGGAGCACTTCGTCTACTCGAACCACGAGTTCCCGGCCAACCCCGAGGTCGAGCCCGACCCGCTGGTGCTCGAGGAGTTCGGCAACGACTTCAAACGGGACCCGCTGGGCGCTGCCGAGTACGGCTCGCTGAACGCGGACGCAATCCGGGCGATGGACGAGGCGGGCTACGAGTAAGCGCATAGGAATTCTCGACCCGTCAGCACGGGGACGCCGGGGCTGGACCCTGGTGGTGAGCGCCATCGCCCTGCTGGCGGCGGCCCCGGTGGCGGTGATCGCCTTCAGCCTGTTCACTCCCAGCCTCGAAATCTGGAGACACCTCTGGGATACCCGGCTGCCCGAGATGCTGGTTTCGACCCTCGGCCTGCTGGCGCTGGTCATCCTGGGCACCCTGGTGCTGGGCGGAGGGCTGGCGTGGCTGGTGTCGGGCTACGACTTCCCCGGCCGCAAGGCCCTGGCCTGGATGCTGGTGCTTCCGCTGGCGATGCCCGGCTACATCCTCGGGTTCGTCTTCATGTCGACCTTCGGCTTCACCGGCCCGATCCAGGGCGGGCTTCGGGCTCTGTTCGGCCCCGACGTCCCGGTGCCCGAGATCCGGTCGATCTGGGGGGCGGCACTCGTCTTCTCCCTCTGCCTCTACCCCTACGTCTACCTGCTGGCCCGGGCGGCGATGCGGGAGCAGGCAACGGCCAGCTACGAGGTTGCCCGCAGCCTCGGCCACAGCCACCTGGAGGCGGCGTGGAAGGTGATCCTGCCGATGGCCAGGCCGTCGCTGGTGGCCGGACTGACGCTGGTCACGCTGGAGACGCTCACCGACTTCGCCACCGTCCTCTACTTCAACGTCCAAACCGTCTCGGTCGGCGTGTACCGCGTCTGGAAGGGCATGTTCGACCGC
>DATABX010000334.1:0-1888 GCA_036259335.1 Actinomycetota bacterium | reverse complement strand
GCTCGGCGGCCGGCCGGTCGTCCCAGCCGGCGCACAGGCTCGCCAGGTCGAGCATGCCCGGGCCGATCGCGGCCCGCTCCCAGTCCACCGGGCACACCCGCAGGCCGGAGCCGGTCCACCCGGTCAGCACGTTGGAGGCGTAGAAGTCGCCGTGGATCAGGGTTGCCGGCAGGGCGCTGAGATGTTCGACGGTCGCCTCGTGGGCGGGCACCAGGCGCTCGAGGGCCGCGGCCGTGCCCTCAGGGGAGAACTCCAGCGCCCGGCCCATCCAGCGCCGGTACCAGCCGGCGTCGTAGCCGGCGACCGACGCGGGAACCTCGACCGAGGCGAAACGCTCGTGGAGAAAGCTCAGCCAGCGGGCCGCTGCCTTCCAGATCTCCAGGTCCTGCACCTGGTACAGCTCCACGCCCTCGACCTTCTCGAGGAACAGCCAGTACCGGCCGGCGCCTGGGTCGGCTTCGGCGGCGAAGGGGTGGGCCGTCCCCATGCCCGCCGGCGACAGCACCCGGCGGTAGACGTCGACCTCCCGCCGAGCAAGGTAGGCGAACCCCGGCCTGGTGCGCCGGGCGCCGTCCAGCAGCGCTTCCGGCGACAGGTCCTTGAACACCAGACCCAGCCGGGAGCCGTCGTTCAGCGTGACCTCGAGGTTCTCCATGGCAAAGCTCGTCGAGTACCGGGATGGGGCACGGGCCAGGCTCTCGATCGATGCGCCGAGCTGGTCTGCGATCGCCGGCTGCAGGAACTCGACGAGCTCCGCAGTCGACGGCGCCTGCTGGAGCGCGGTGGTCATCGCAGCACCTCCTCGAGCACCCGGGGGATCACCGAGCGGGAGTCCAGGTGCTGCTCGGCGAACTCCCGGGCCGCCCGGCGGTGGTGGCCGTAGCTCTGCCTGACCTCGGCCACCGCCTCGGCCGCCTCGTCCAGAGTGCCGAAGGTCAGGAATCCGTCGCCGGAAGCAACCGAGTCCGGCAGGCCGGTGTCCTGCGCCACCACCGGCCGCCCGGAGGCCAGGTAGCAGGCGCTCCGGTCGCTGAACCACCCGCACCTGGACTCGACGTAGCCCTTCTTGGCGACGTTCAGCTCGGCGGCGGATTCCGAGACGAAGTTGCGGTAGTCACCGGCGGTGCCGGCCACGTGGGACGGGTCGACCAGCCTCCAGCCGTAGCGGTCCAGGGCGGCGACGTCGTCGGTTTCCTCGGGGCTGATCGCACACGCCAGCTCGAACCGCTCGCCGGTGGCCGCCGGGAGGGCGAAGAACCGCCGGAAGGAGTGGACCTTCTGCCCGTAGAACGATCCGGCGTGCTCCACGCTGCCGTAGCCCCGCCAGTTGACGACCGTGGTGAACGGCCGCTCCGGCGGCTGTGCGGCGGCCGGCCAGCGGGAGAGCACCACCGGAGGCAGAGTCGGAATCCACTTCCGCCCGCCGGTCGGAACCGGGCAGGCGGCGTCGCCGATCGACAGGCCGAGGGTGACGAACCGGTCGTGGCCCGCCAGGCCGAGGTCGTGGCCTTGCAGGTCCCACAGCTGGGTGAAGGCCGGGTCGACGTCCAGGTAGGCGCGCTTGGGAATCGCCCCGAGGATCCGGGGGTCCTTGAGGGTGCCCGAGGTGTTGAGCAGGCAGTCGCACTCTCGGGCCATCCGCAGGACCGCGTCGTAGGACAGCCCTGCGGTCTGTGTCGTGCCGCCGGCCAGCAGGCTGGAATCGCCTTCGATCCCGAACTCGGAAACCAGCTCGTGAAAGTAGCGGGCGCTGCCGGATTCCTCCAGAGGCGCGCCGGCGGGCACCAGCTTTTCGGGCGACACCTCCTCCACCAGCACCACCCGGTGGCCCAGCTCCTTCAGTCCCAGCACCCACTGAAGCACCGACCAGGAGGCGCCCGCCTGCCCG
>DATABX010000333.1:0-4045 GCA_036259335.1 Actinomycetota bacterium | reverse complement strand
GAACACGATCCGCCGGTCGATCCCCGCCGCCTCGAACGCCTCGTCCAGCAGCCGCCCGGCGGGCCCGATGAAAGGCTTGCCGGACAGGTCCTCCTTGTCGCCCGGCTGCTCGCCGACCAGCATCAGCGGCGCTTTGTCCGGCCCGTCCCCGAAGACCGTCTGGGTGGCGTTCTGGTAGAGGTCGCACCCCCGGCACGCATGGGAAGCTTCGCGCAGCTCCTCCAGCGAGGCGCCGGGCGGAATGAAGTCGGCGGCGGTCACGGCGCCGGGACCGGCTCCGACATGGTGCGAGTGGGTTGCAGGCCCTTCTCGGCGGCCAGGCCGGCGAAGCGGATCGCGTCCTTGACGGCGCAGCACCGGTGGTCGTTGTTGAAGTACACGTAGACGTCGTCGGAGGCCGAGAACTGCGACGCCAGGGTGCCGGCCCACCGTGACAGGGTGTCGTCCGGGTAGCACGGGTGCGGGTCGCCGTTGCCCTCGTGCATCCGCAGGTACCCCCAGGACGCGGTGCGCCAGTCGGCGCCGAGCGTCTTCTCCTTGCGGTCGGCCAGGCAGAAGGCGGCGTCTCGCTGCTCCAGCACCTTTCGCACCTCGTCGGTGAACCAGGTGCTGTGGCGGAACTCCACCGCCAGCCGCAGGTGCCTGGGGAACGCGTCGAGGGCTTCGGCGAGTCGTTCGACGTTGGCCGGGAAGTTCGGCGGCAGCTGGAGCAGGATCGGCCCCAGCTTGGAACCCAGGCCGTCGGCCGCATCCATAAGGGTCTTCACGATCGGCTTGGGGTCCTTCAGCCGCTTCAGGTGGGTCAGGTAGCGGTTGGCCTTGACCGTCACGACGAAGTCGTCGGGAGTGCCCTTGCGCCACTTGACGAAGGTCTTGCGCTCGGGGAGCCGGTAGAAGGTGTTGTTGACCTCGACCGTGGCGAAGCGCTCCGAGTAGTACTCCAGCCACCCGGAGGTGGGCAGGTCCTCGGGGTAGAAGCGGCCCTTCCAGTCGTCGTACTGCCACCCCGAGGTGCCGATGTAGAGCATGGAAAACAGTTACCCGCAGCCGGGCCGGCTCACTCTTGCCGGTTTTGCCTCCGGCCGCCTCGGGTATCCCCGCAACATGGGCCAACAACTCGAGGTCTTCGACCCGGCTACCGGCCAGCTGGTCGATTCGCTGGAGGTCAGCCACCCCACCGAGCTGCTCACCCGGGCTCGCGCCGCCTGGGTCGATTGGAAGCGCACCGCGCCGTCCGACCGGGCGGCACTGCTCAAGGCGGGGGCCCGGCGGCTGAGGGCGGCGATCGACGACATCGCTCTGCTGCAGACCCGTGAGGGGGGCAAGCCCCTGGGCGACTCGCGCGGCGGTGTCGAGGCCGGCATCAGCGCCATCGAGCAGTACGCCGAGCTCGGCCCTCTCCACCGGGGGCGGACCCTTCAGGGCGGCTGGAACGCCTCCGACTGGATGGTGAACGTTCCCCGGGGGGTCGCAGTGCTCTGCCTGCCGTGGAACGACCCGGTCGCGATCGGCTGCGCCCAGATATCAGCCAACCTCGCAGTCGGCAACACCGTGGTGTGCAAGCCCAGCGAGAAGACGCCGCTTTCGACCGCGGCGGTCATCGACCTTTTGAACCGTGACCTTCCGGAGGGCGTGCTTCAGCTCGCCGTCGGCGACGGGGGAGTGGGGGCCGCCCTGGTGGACCACCCCGAGACCGACCTCGTCGTCCACGTCGGCTCGGTGAACACCGGCCGCAGCGTCGCCGCGGTCTGTGCCAGAAACGGCTCCAAGGCGATCCTCGAGCTGGGCGGCAAGGACCCGATGATCGTCGACGCCGGGGTGGATCCGGCGTGGGCGGCGTCGCAGGCGGCGGTGGGCTGCTTCGCCAACGCCGGGCAGATCTGCACCTCGGTCGAGCGGCTGTACGTCCACCGGGAGGTGGCCGACGGGTTCCTGGACGCCCTGGTCGACCTCGCCAAGTCGAAGAGGCTCGGGCCCGGAACCGACCCCTCCACCGACATGGGACCGCTGATCGACGAGCGGCAGCTGGAGATCGTCGACCGGCACGTCGCCGAGGCGGTCTCCGGAGGGGTGCAGGTGCTGTGCGGCGGCCACCGCCTGGAGGGGCCCGGCTGGTTCTACCCGCCCACGGTGCTCTCCGGCGTGCGTCCGGGCATGCGGGTGGTGGAGGAGGAGACCTTCGGCCCGGTTGCGGCAGTCCAGGTGGTGGACAACTTCGACGAGGCCCTGGCGGCGGCCAACGAGGGGATCTACGGGCTGGCGGCGGTCGTGCTGACCCCGGACATGGAGCACGCCCAGCGAGCAGTCCGGGAGCTCGACGTGGGGACGGTGAAAATCAACGCCGCATTCGGCGGCGCTCCGGGCGGCTCTGCATCACCCCACGGCGCTTCGGGATCGGGTTTCGGCTACGGTCCCGAGCTGCTCGACGAGCTCACCCGGGTCCGGGTCGTCCATCTGGAGCCGGCCCCCCGCTAGGTCGCCCAGCCGCATCTACGCCGGCAGGTGCTGCTCCAGGACGTCGGCCTCGGGCGCCCCTTCCGGGATGCTCAGATCGAGGGATTCCACCTCCGGCGCCTCAGCGGACGGGTCGTCCGGTGTGGTCTCCGGCAGCGTCTCGTCGGTCGGAAGAACCTGAGGGGTCTGATCTCCGAAGCTCTGCATCGGCGCCTCCCTTCTGGTTGGGGCATTCGATCCAGGGGACATTACCCACCGCCGGCGAGCGAAAAACCGGCCGGTTTGCCGGCGCCCACACATTTGTGAGGCGTGGCCCGGCGGCCCACGGGGTAGATAGAGCAGACCTCGAGACCGAAGTTCCCCAAGCCGCGATTCCCAAAGGAGTGTTCACCATGGAGGACATTCTCCGAACCATCGAACAGGCCGAGTTCCTGGACCCGGCCGCGGAAGCCGGGACCCGGCTGGGTTCCAAGCTGGTGCCGCACGGCCCGGTCAAAGACGTGCTCACCGGCCACTGGATGGGGCACCCGTTGCACCCGCTTCTCACCGACGTGGCGATCGGAGCCTGGACCAGTGCGTCGATTCTCGACCTGATCGGCGGCCGCGGCTCCGCCAGGGCGGCTAGAAGGCTCACGGCCGTCGGACTGCTGTCGGCGATCCCCACTGCGCTGGCCGGACTGGCGGACTGGGTGGATACCCGGGGGCCGGAGCGACGGGTGGGGATGGTGCACGCCGCGTCGAACACGGCCGCCCTCGTTGCCTACTTCTCTTCCTGGTCGGCCCGCCGCAAGGGCGACGACCGGAAGGGCAAGCTGCTTGCGCTGGCCGGTGGCGCGGCGCTGAGCGCCGGCGGCTACCTGGGCGGGCACCTGTCCTACCGGCTGGGCGCCGCGGTCGACCGGACGGCGTTCGACACGCTGCCGCAGGAGTGGACTCCGGTGCTCACCGAGGGTGAGCTGCCGGCCGGCACGCCGGTGGTCGCCCAGGCGGGATCGATCGACGTGCTTTTGTACCGGAACGCCGGAGAGGTGTGCGCCATCGCCAACAAGTGCACCCACCGCGGCGGTCCGCTGAACGAGGGCGACATCGACGCCGCCGCCGGCACCGTCACCTGCCCGTGGCACCTCAGCGAATTCGAGCTGTGTACCGGCAAGGTGGTCCACGGGCCTGCCAATGCGCCCCAGCCCCGGTTCGAGGCCCGCATCAACGGCGGCAAGGTCGAGGTCCGGTCGGAAGTCCCGACCCGGTTCATTTAGGCCATGCGGTTCGGACTGAAGTTGATGTGCGAGCTGCGGGACGCCCGCACACTGGTCCGGCAGGCTCAGGCGGGCGAGGATGCCGGTTTCGAGTTCGCCGCCATCTCGGATCACATCCACCCCTGGCTGCCCGAGCACAGCCACAGCCCGTTCGCCTGGAGCGTGCTGGGAGCGGTGGCCGTCCGGACCACCCGGCTCGATCTCGCCACGGGCTTGACTTGCCCGCTTCTTAGGTACCACCCGGTGATAGTCGCCCAGGCGGCCGCCACGGTGGCCACCCTGACCGACCGGCAGTTCACCCTGGCGGTCGGCTCGTTCAGGCGCTCGCCCGAGCC
>DATABX010000332.1:0-8513 GCA_036259335.1 Actinomycetota bacterium | reverse complement strand
TTGTGTTCATGGACAACGAGACCTACGAACAGATCACCATCGACCGCGACTTCCTCGGCGACCTGGCCGGCTACCTCAAGGAGGAGCAGGTGGTGACCGTGCAGCTCTACCAGGGCACCCCGACCGGCGTGGAGCTGCACGGTCACGACCTGCTCCTCCTTCAGGTAGCCGGCCAGGTCGCCGAGGAAGTCGCGGTCGATGGTGATCTGTTCGTAGGTCTCGTTGTCCATGAACACAAAACCCGACTCGTCCGAGTACAGATACTGCATCTCCCGCTTGTCCAGCCGCGCCAGGTTGACCTTCTCGTCGGCCCGGAAGGTGCGGTCCACCAGGGCGCCGTTTTTGATGCTCTTCAGCTTCGTCCGCACCATTGCGCCGCCTTTGCCGGGCTTGTGGTGCTCGTACTTGACGATGTTGTAGAGCTCGCCGTCCAGGTCCAGAGTCTGGCCGGGGCGCATGTCGTTCGTTGAAATCATCTAAATCCCTTTGTCTCGCTATAGAACTATAAGGTCCTTGGGGGCGTTGGACAGGACCTCGAGGCCGGTCTCGGTGACCACAGCCAGGTCCTCGACCCGGACGCCGCCCCAGCCCTCGAAGTACGCACCCGGCTCGACGGTGATCACGTGTCCGGGCGCCAGCTGTTCGGGAAACCCGGTCTTCAGGCTGGGTGCCTCGTGTATCTCCAACCCTACCCCATGCCCCAGGCCGTGCATGAAGGCCTCGGGGTAGCCCGCCCTCTCGATGACTTTGCGGGCAACCTTGTCGACATCCCCGCACGCCACTCCGGGCCCGGCGGCCTCGAGACCTGCGATCTGCGACTCCAGGACCGTCTGGTACACCTCGCGGTGGCGATCGTCCACCGAGCCGACGACAACTGTGCGGGTCATGTCGGAGCAGTACCCCTCCACGACGCATCCGAAATCAAAAAGCAGATAGTGCCCGCGCTCGACTGTTCGGTCGGAGGGCCGGGCGTGCGGCAGGGCGCTGCGCTCGGCGGCCGCGACGATCGGATCGAACGAAACCCCCTCGGAGCCGAGCGAGCGCAGGTGAAACTCCAGGTCCAGCGCCAGCTCCCGCTCGGTCACCCCCGGCTTGACCCGCTCCAGGATGTACTCGAAGCCGGCGTCGCCCATCTGGGCCGCCGCCCGGATCGAGGCGATCTCCTCGGCGTCCTTCACCTTGCGCAGCTCCTCGACCCAGCCCTGGGTCGCCACAAGCTCGGCCCCCTCGAAGTAGCCCATCACCTTGTCGAGCCCCGGGGGCGGCTCCCAGGCGGCGCCCCGGCTGGCAACCGTCACGTGGGTGGCCTCGTAGCCGACCCGCTCCAGGTGGTGCTGCCTGGCAAGCGAGTTGAGCAGCTCGACCACCGCGGCGTGGGTGGTGCAGATGGTGATCTCGGCCTCCTTCACCATCTGAGACGCCTGGGTGGCGTAGCGGCCGTCGGTGACGAAGCGGGTTGCGTCCGAGGTGACCAAGACGTAGCCGTTGGTGCCGGCAAATCCGGTGAGGTAGCGGATGTTCGTCAGGTTCGTAATAAGAAGGCCGTCCAGGCCTTCGGTCTGCATCCGGCTCCGCAATCGGCCCTGCCGGTCGGCTACTCCCATCGCTCCTCCTTGCCGCTGGTCGTACAAGTTTTGCATTTCGCGGCGGCTCGCCTGAACGGGGGATTAATTTTCCGCCAAAAAGGGGCAATAGGAGGTTCTACGCGTGGTCTAAGAGGGTACTTACTGTATCGTAGGTTACGGGTACGTAGCCGTATCGCCGACCCCTCTCCACGTAAAGGAACCGACTCATGACTCAGGTCGTCACCGCCCCTCCTCAAACAACCGCCAAGCCACCCGCCAAGCCCATCACCGAGCGTCACTCCGGCCGGACCCTGAAGATCGAACGCCGCCTGTCGCTGCTGGTGACCGTGCTGCCGTTCGCCGGGGCCGCAATTGGCATTCCGCTGCTGTGGAACCAGGGCGTCCGGGCGCTCGACCTCACTCTTTTCTTTGTCTTCTACGTCTTCACCGGCATGGGCATCACCGTCGGCTTCCACCGAATGTTGACCCACCGCAGCTTCGAGGCGGTGAAGCCGGTCAAGGTAGCCCTGGCGATCGCCGGCTCCATGGCTCTGCAGGGTGCCGTGGTGAGCTGGGTTGCCGACCATCGCCGGCACCACGCCTACGCCGACAAGCCGGGCGACCCCCACTCCCCGCACCTGGCGGAGGCCGAAGGCATCAAGGGAGTCCTGGCGGGGTTGTGGCACGCCCACACCGGCTGGTTCTTCAACCCCGAGAAGACCAACGTCAACAAGTTCGCCCCCGACCTTCTCGCCGACTCCTCGATTCGCAGGATCAGCAAAAGCTTCCCCCTGCTGGCGGTGGTCTCGATCATCCTCCCCGGCCTCATCGGCCTGGCGGTCACCCGTAGCTGGATGGGAGGCCTCACCGCCTTCATCTGGGGCGGCCTGGCCCGGATCTTCTTCCTGCACCACGTGACCTGGAGCATCAACTCGATCTGCCACTTCTACGGGAAGCGCCCATTCAAGAGCCGCGACGAGTCGACGAACAACTGGGTCATGGCGCTGCTGTCTTTCGGTGAAGGCTGGCACAACTCGCACCACGCCTTCCCCACCTCCTACAAGCACGGCCTCGGCCGCCTGCAGTTCGACCCGAGCGCCTGGTTCATCTCGGGTCTCAGCAAGCTGGGTCTGGCCCGCAACATCAAGATGCCGACCTTCGAGCAGATGGCGGCCAAGAGGGTCGAACCCGCATAGGTCCCGAGGTACGGGCTTAGTCGACCCGCCCGATGGCGGCCATCCAGGAGATGGCGGCGGCTCCGCCCAGGAGCTCAATAGTCGACGGCTCAATCGATTCCACGCTCCAGCCCCGGCTGAAGCAGCCGGCAATCTCCTCCCTTTTAACTCGCCGGGGGCCGAGCTCACCGGGCTGGTGCTCACTGAAGCACAACATGAAGTAGCGGCCGCCCGGCGGCACCACGGCTTGCAGGGCCTCCGCGAATCTGACCCGATCATCGTCGGGAAATATGTGGAACAGCCCGCAATCCAAAACCGTGTCGAAGGTCTCGTGCATCCGGTCGAGCTCCAGGGCGTCGCCGACGATGAACCGTGCGGCGAGGCCCCTGGCCTCCGCCTTTTGGTTGGCAGTTGCGATCGCCCGGGGCGCCGCGTCGATCCCCACCGCCTCAAGGCCCGCATCGGCGGCCATCAGGGCGTGTTCCCCGGTCCCGCAGCCCACGTCGAGCACCTTGCCGGTGATCCGTCCAGCCATCAGAAGATCCAGGAATGCAGCCTGGGGACGGCCGATGTCCCACGGAGGAGTGGTTTCGTACATTGCGTCGAACTGTTCCGCTTTGCGCATCAGCTGGGGGACAAGCGAATCGGTGTCGGCCGGCAAGTGGGTCGGTGACTGCGAGTGAAGGTTCATGCCCGCTCCTACTGGAAGGTTCCGGTTAAAGGCAAAACTTGACAGGCATGATACCTAATCGAGAAGCGCTTGAAACCTAGTCCGCCACCCCCGGGGCGACCGGGGTGGTCCTCGATCCAGGAACCAGACCGGCCTTTCCGCACGGTTCGAGATCCCCCAGCGGGGGAATCGAAAGTCAAACCGAAGACGGAGGAGAGGATGGAGAACGAAATCCACGTGGTTCCGGAGACCGAGGAATCCTGGGTCGTCGAGGCCGGGCAGTCGGGCATCGGGTCGATGCACGAGACCGAAGAATCGGCCCTCGAGGAAGCCCGGGAGCTGGCGGTAGCCGAGGACGCGCCGGTGGTGATCCACGGCGCCGACGGCCAGGTCAAAGACCGGGAGGACCCCGATGTTCTACGTTCCGAGATCGAGGGCGACGGAACGGAGTAGGCCCCCGCACGCCGCGGGCGTTACCGGTTTTTGAGGATGCTCGACAGCGCTTCCACGGCGCCCGCGTAACCCCAGACGCCCAGGCCGGAGATCACCCCTTCGCACACCGCAGAGATCACCGACTTCGCCCGGAACTCCTCCCGGGCGTAGATGTTGGAGATGTGGACCTCCACCACCGGCAGGTCGCAGGCGGCGATGGCGTCCCGGAGCGCTATCGAGTAGTGCCCCAGGGCGGCCGGGTTCAGCACGATGCCCGCGGCGCCGGTCCGGGCCTCCTGGATCCAGTCGACTAGCTGGCCTTCGTCGTTGGTCTGGCGGAAATCCACCTCGTGGCCCAGCTCTGCGGCACGGCCCTCGCACATCGTCCGGACGTCCTCCAGGGTCGCCAGTCCGTAGATGTCCGGCTCCCGCTGGCCGAGGAGATTAAGGTTTGGTCCGTTGAGGACGAAGATCTTCACAGGCCGCCCCGGGTGGGCGACGAAAGGCTTACCGCCGGCAGGGCCTCCTCGATGTGGACCGGCGTCACGTCGGAGCGGACCACCGGGTTCTGCAGCCCCTCCAGCAGCACCCACCGCTGGCCGTCCTGGAACTTCTTGTCGATCGACCAGGCGCTCACGACCTCGTTGGCGTCGAACCGGCCCTTGACCGGCAGCCCCATCGCATCGAACGCCTCGCGATGCACCTCCACCGCCTCGTCGTCCAGCAGGCCCATCGCCTTGGCCAGGTGCGCGGCGAACATCATTCCGAGCGAGATGGCCTCGCCGTGCAGCCACAGCTCGTAGTTGCCGGCAGCCTCGAGGGCGTGGCCGAAGGTGTGGCCGTAGTTCAGGATCATCCTGCCTGAGTGGTCGGTCTCGTCCTGCGACACCACCCGCGCCTTGATGCCGGCGCACCGGCCGACCAGGTCCTCCAACACCGCTGGATCGTGCGCCAGAATCGCCGCCGCCTGCTCGCGGACGACGTCGAGGATCCCGGCTTCGTAGCACAGGCCGTACTTGACGACCTCGGCCATGCCCGAACGGAACTGGCGGGAGGGAAGGGTCTTGAGGACCGAGACGTCGGCCAGCACCGCCGAGGGCTGGTAGAAGGTTCCGGCCAGGTTCTTGCCGGCCGGCAGGTTCACGCCGGTCTTGCCGCCGATCGCCGCGTCCACCTGTCCGAGCAGCGTCGTGGGGAAGTGGATGAGCGGCACGCCGCGCTGGTAAACCGAAGCCACGAACCCGCCGAGGTCGGAGGCCACTCCCCCGCCGAAGGTCACGACCAGGTCGTTGCGGCGAACCTTGAGCTCGGCCAGCCGGCTGAGGACCTCACCCGCCCGGTCCCACGATTTGGCGGTCTCCGAAGACGGCACCAGCACCTTGTGGACCTCGGCGCGCCGCGACAGGGCCCGAGCCAGTCGCTTGCCGTGGATGCCGTCGACGGTCTCGTCTGCGACGACCACGATCTTGCCGGGCGTTCCTTCGAGGTACTGGTCGGCGGAGTCGATCAGGCCCTCACCCACCGTGATCTCGTAGGAGCGGGCCCCGAGCTCGACCTTGATGGTCTTCACGGCTTGCCCTGATCGCGGAGCGAGAACCCGAATCGGGGCCCGCACACCGCCTCCCAGATCTCGACCAGGGCGTCGACCACGTCGTCGGGGCTGCGGTCGGCGTCCACCTCGTGGTGGGCGGCTTCCCGGTAGAGGTGCTGGCGGTCCTCGATCAGCTGGGCGATCCGGTCGCCCAGCGGGGTGCCCTCCAGAAGCGGGCGGCCTTCGCCCTCACCCAGCCGGGCGGCAGCGACCGCCGCGCTGGCCCGCAGGTACACGACCTTGCCCGAGGAGCGCAGGGCGTCGACGTTGCGGGGATCGAGCACCACTCCCCCGCCCGTGGCGATCACCGCTCCCGGCACCGCCGCCGCCTCCGCCACCGCTTCCACCTCTTTTGCCCGAAAGGCAGCTTCCGACTCCTCCGAGAAGATTTCGCTCACGCTTCGTCCATCTCTTTCGACTATCAACTGGTCAGTGTCAATGAGGGGTGCTCCCAGGCGCTTCGCCAGGCGGCGCCCCACCTCCGTTTTACCGGCGCCCATGGGGCCGATCAGAGCAATGGTGGGTAGGCTAATGCCTTCATCTGGCCGATCAGTGGACATCTGGGGAGTTACAACGCTGTACTTCGGGCGGGCCCGCTCAGCGGGCATCGATCCGATGCTGGTAGGCCGCGATCGCCGCCTGGATGTCCCCTAGGTGGTCCCCGCCGAACTTCTCGAGGATCGCGTCGGCCAGGACGAGGGCGACCATCGTCTCGCCCACCACGCCGGCTGCCGGTACGGCGCAGGTGTCGGTGCGCTCCTTGAAGGCGGTGACCTGCTCCTTGGTGTTGACGTCCACCGTGCGCAGCGGCTTCTTGAGCGTCGACAGCGGCTTCATGGCTGCCCGGATGCGAAGCGTGCCGCCCATCGACACGCCCCCCTCGGTTCCGCCGGCGCGGTCGGTGGTCCGGGTGAACCTGCCGTCTTCATAGAAGATCTCGTCGTGCGCCTGGGAGCCCCGCAGGGTGGCGTTGAGGAAGCCGTCGCCGATCTCGACTCCCTTGATGGCCTGGATCGACATCACCGCCTGCGCCAGCCGGGCGTCCAGCTTGCGGTCCCACTGGACGTAGGAGCCGAGGCCCATGGGGACGCCGTAGGCAAGGACCTCGAAGACCCCACCGAGCGAGTCCCGGTCTTCGGTGGCAGCCTCGATCTCAGCGATCATGCGACCCTCAGCTTCCGGGTCGAAGCACCGAACCTGCGAGGCGTCGATGGCCTCGAGATCGTCGGGGGTGGGCCGCAGGTCCGGGCGGGCCTCCGTAGCTCCGATTGAAACCACGTGGGAGAGAACCGAGACGCCCACCTGGGAGAGGAACAGCTTGGCCAGGGCGCCGGCGCCGACCCGGGCTGCAGTCTCCCGGGCGCTGGAGCGCTCCAGGACGTTGCGGGCGTCGTCGAAGGCGTACTTCTGCATTCCCACCAGGTCGGCGTGGCCGGGCCGGGGCTCGGTGAGCACGTTGCCGGCCTGGTGCCCCTCGGGGGACATCACCCGCTCCCACTTGGCCCACTCGGAGTTGCGGATGACCAGCGCGATCGGGCTGGCGAGGCTGAGACCGAACCGGACGCCCGACAGCAGCTCGAGCTGGTCCTGTTCGATCTTCATCCGGGGGCCGCGCCCGAAACCGAGCCGGCGGCGAGCCAGCTCGTCGGCGATGAACTTGGTGTCGATCGGCACGCCGGACGGCATTCCGTCGACGATCACGCTGAGCGCGGGACCGTGGGACTCGCCGGCGGTGAGGTATCGGAACATGGATTTAGCCTACTTCAGAATTTCGAGGGCGCCCGGGGCGCTGCCTCACCAGCACCGGTCGCCCGCTCCCGCCAGGCGGTCTGGACAACCTCCGAGTAATGGCTGCGTCAGCCCGAGTCAACGCTCGCAGCCGAGCGCAACCTCGAGCGCTTCGCATATCTGAAGCATTCGACCATCACTCAGCCGGCCGAGCCGCTCCACCAAGGTTCCCACCGACACGCTCTCCACCGAGTCCAGGTTGACCGCCGACACTAGCGGGACCGGATCGTCGGCCGGATCGAGCACTATCTCACTCGCCAGCCCGCGAATGGTGGTCGTGCAGGGACCTATCACCGCCCGCCGCAGACGCGGAATTGCCGCGTCACGGGAGAGCACCACGACCGGTCTCCGGCCGGTGTTAGGGAGCTCGCACCACCAAACCTCGCCTCTGCAAGGCAGCGCGGTCATGATGCCCCGGCTGCCGATCGGAACGAGGCGAGGTCTCCCCACTCGTCCCTCTCGCTGAGCGGATGGGCCTCATATGCCGAGTACGAGCCGTCGATTTCCGCGGCCCGGGTCCGAGCGAG
This sequence comes from Actinomycetota bacterium, assembly GCA_036259335.1. Taxonomy (GTDB): domain Bacteria; phylum Actinomycetota; class CADDZG01; order JAHWKV01; family JAHWKV01; genus JAJCYE01. The sequence goes on along the minus strand of DATABX010000332.1, from coordinate 765 downwards.
CAGCGCGTGAAGCGCTTCGTCGATCAGCACCGAATCCGGCACATTTGAACGAGCGCTGCGAGCTCTGGTGAGCAGTTCGGAGTCGACGGTGGTGCTGATCCTCGTTCTTGCCATGCCATAACCGTAGCATGTCTATGGCATAGGCTAAGGTTGAAACAGCTGCGGAGCGCTTCCTACGAAGAGCACCAGGAAGGCGCCGAGTGCCATCGACGGGCCGAACGGCAAGGTGTCCTTCCGGCCCTTCTTGCCCACCGCCATCAGCAGCAATCCGAGCACCGCTCCGATCAGGAATCCGAGGAAGGCTCCCACCAATACGTGGCTGCCCGATAGCCAGGCCAGGTGGGCACCCAGGTAGGCGGCCAGCTTCACGTCGCCCATCCCCATGCTGCCCGGAGCGATGACGCCCAGAAGGAACATGGGGACCGCATAACCCAGTCCCGCAATCAGCATCCGGACGATCAGCCCCGGCTCACCCTCAATCAGGGCGGCGCCGGCGAGGAGGACCGCCGCCAGGGCTCCCGCCGGCGCGAGCATCTTGTTGGGAATCCGCCGCTCGTCCAGGTCCACGGCCGACACCGCGATCAGGGTCGTGACGAACGCCAAGAACGCGGGCAGCACCGGCGTGAGCCCGAAGCGGGCAACCATGAGCATCCACGCCAGTGCGCATCCGACCTCCAGGAGAGGGTCGCGCACCCGGACCCGGTGGCCGCAGCGCCGCTGACGGCCGCCGAAAAGATACGAGACCACCGGCAACCGGTGGTGGAA
>DATABX010000331.1:0-1945 GCA_036259335.1 Actinomycetota bacterium | reverse complement strand
GACGCGGTCACGAGCTGTGAAACCTTCATGCTGGCGGCAGCCTTCTCCCGGGCGATCAGATCCCTGGTCTCGCCCTGCACCAGCGACTCCAGTGTCTCGACCAGCCGGGCAAGCAGCCGGTACACCACCGACGCCGAGAATCCACCGAGGAGCGCCAGCAGGGGGCGGCCGAGCTCCGGGGCGGACTGATCGATCGGGATGAGGACCCCCAGCACCATGCCGGCGAGCACCCCCAGCCCGAAGCGCGCCCAGTAGGAGGAGTCGTAGCGGGGATCGTAGGTACCGTCGGCCACGTACCCGTTGACCTTGAACAGGCCTGCGAACGCCGCGCCGATGCCCGCCGCCGACAGCAGGAGCAGCTCGTTCAGCAACAGCTCCAGACCCGAGTGGTTGACGAAGTCCACCTGGCCGGTGACCAGGGGTGAAAGCGTGGTGGCGATGAACAGCACCAGGCACAAAAACCCGACCCCCATGAGCCGGCGGATGATCTTGATCGGTCCCAGGAACCGCCAGGCGCTCGGGTCCTCCGTGTCCTCCTCCAGGATCAGAAGCGTGCGAGGAGTCGCCGGGGCCACGATCTGTGCGAGCTGGTGATGAGTCCGGACCAGCCGGTTGACAATCGACCTGGGTGATCCGTCGGGTCCGGGCGGCGGGCCGCCGCCCCGGCGCTGCTGCTCGATGATGTGGAGGTTCTCCATCAGTTGGGCCGGGACGATCTTGCCCGAGCCCAGGGCGTAGCGGGCCATGGCCTGACAGCCCTTAAGCAGCTGATCCTCGAGGTCGGGCCGGGGCCGCTTCCGGGTGGACCTGCGCCGGACGGCGGGCGCGGCGGGCTTGGAGAGGTCGGGTTCGCGGGTACCTATTGACATGGCTCTCCCCGGGGCCTGGGGTGTCGGCTAGTGAAGTGTAGTCCCGGCGGCAGGCCGGGGGCAATGAGTTTATTCGGGGAGCGGGACGCCCACCGAACCGGACCTCACGACCGCGTAGGCGAACGCGATGCTCAACAGGATCAGCACCGCGATCATCACCACGATGTAGAGGCGGGCGATGGCAGCGGCCGGGTTGCCGTGGGGCCCGTACTCCGGGGGAGGGACGTTGCTCTCGGAGGACCAGTCGTAGGGCTCTTCGGGCTCGGTAGCCTCCAGCTCCTCCTCCAGCTCCCAGGCCCGCCGCTCAGCCGCCCGCTCGAGGTCCTGGTCGTACAGCCGCCGGCGGTCGGGGTCCTTGAGCACGAACCAGGCCGCATTGATGGCGACCATCGCGACCTCCCGCTGGCGCCGGGCGACGGCATCCGCTCCGCTCAGGGTGTCCGGGTGGTTCTCGCGCGCCTTCCGCAGGTAGGCGAGGCGGATCTCCTCCTGGGTCGACCCTTCGGTTACTCCCAGGCGGTCGTAGTGTGTGGCGGTCAACTGGCGGCTTCGTCGATCAAGGCCGGGCACCCCAAGTCTTCAAGCCCACTTCTGGAACCTCCAAGTGTAGGCATCGGCCACCCTGCGTGCGAGCGAAGCGGATCGCAACCTTGCAACCGGCTTGAGACTGTGGCTCAATGGGCTGCCCCCATTTCGTCGCCGGAAGATCGGCGCCAAGGAGAGTACGTGACCTCGCAGCCCCTGAAGCGAGCACGGAAGTCCGCCAGGACTCTCGCACTGCTTATGTTCCTGGTGGCCCTGGCCGCGCCCTCTCCGGCCTGGGCACAGTCCCGGACGTCGTCCGGCGGACTGCTCGACCCGGTGCTTCAGCTGGTCTGCGACCTGACCGGGCTTCTGTGCCCGCCTGCACCGCCGCCGGCTCGTCCGGCGCCCGGCGCCCCGGCCCCTCCACCCGAGGCGCCGGCGGTGCCGTCCGACCCGCTCCAGCCCCCGTCCTTTTCAGTCCCGAACGAAGCGGCGCTCCGGCCCACCGGTGGCGGGCCCGGCCCGGTCGCGCCTCCCGTGCCGCTGGCGCC
>DATABX010000330.1:0-3474 GCA_036259335.1 Actinomycetota bacterium | reverse complement strand
CACGGCTCGAACCTGTGGACCCGCATCGCGGCGTCCAACCCTGAGATCGTGGAGGTCACCGGCTACCCGCTGGACGACGGCACCCGCATCCTGGTCTTCGACTGGGAGGTGGGGACCAGGCCGGTCCACGAGATCCCCCGGGTCGGCATCTCGGCGACCCCGCCCGGCGTCACGCTATTCGTGCGGGAGTAGCCGCTTCGGTCGGCGGCTGGGCCGGCCATTTTTAGGTTAAGTTTCCGCGGGTGATAGGTGAAAGCGGAGTGGGGCGATAGGCGACTCAGCTTGCTTGTGGAGCATTTATAGGAACTGCTATTGGCGTTGACCAGAATGTTGTCTCTTCCGACAACCAAGTGAATCGGACCGTCTTAGCCCTACTCCGGCTGGCGCTGGCAGTGATCATCCTGTACGGGCTCTGGGCCATTGTCCTCGAACTAATGTTCCCGAACGTGCCATAAACCCGGAGTTCCCGATCCATAGCTTCGAGGTATGCGCTGAGAACTTTGATGACACGTCTGCGAGCCTCAAAAGTCAGCTTTGTGACTGACAGTTGGGCACTCAGCCGCGGTCTGGTTTGAATCTCGCTCAGCCGCCGACCGGGGTGAAGTCGCGGGCCGCAATGAACTCCGGGCGCCGGGAGCGAGCCGAGAACGGCTCCACCAGCACGTTCTCCACGCTGTTGTAGACCAGGAACACGTTGCTTCTTGGCACCGGCGAGATGTTGCTGTTGGAGCCGTGCATCGTGTTGCAGTCGAACACCGTGATGCCTCCGGGCTCGCCGGTGCACTCGGCGATGCGCCCGTCCGCCTCCTCCAGCAGCCGCACCAGGCTGTCGGGGTCGGGGGTCCCGATCTCCTGCGCCTTGAGCGAGCTGAGGTAGTTCTCGTCGGGAGTTTCGCCGACACAGGTGACGTAGCGGCGCTGGGAGCCGGGAATCAGCATCAGAGGGCCGTTGAAGGTGTAGTTGTAGGTGAGCGACACGCTGATGCTCAAGGCCCGCATGCGGGGCATGCCATCCTCGGTGTGCCAGGTCTCGAAGTCCGAGTGCCAGGCGAACTCCTTGCCCTTGAAGGCCGGCTTGAAGTTCACGCGGCTCTGGTGGACGTACACGTCGCTGTCGAGGATCTGGCGGGCGATGCCCGCAATCCGCTCGTCGGCGGCGAGCCGTGCGAGCATCTGGTTGCTGCGGTGCACCTCGAACACGCTGCGGACCTCGTCGCTGGCCGGTTCCACGACGGTGCGGCGGTCGGCCCTCACCTCGGGCCGGGCGGTGAACCGGGCGAGCTCTTCGAGGATGTCGTCCACCTCACTCCGGCTGAACACCCCCGGAACCTGGAGGAATCCCTCGCTCTCGTACTCTGCGACCTGCTCGGTGGTGAGCGGGCCCGGTGAGCGGCCGTGGACTACCGGGTCCACCCGGTCCCGAACTCCGGGGGCCGGTTCGATCCTGGAGGGGTAGAGGTCTGGAACTATCGTGGCGTTGGTCATGAAGCCGCCTCCTTTCGGTGGTTGACCGCGGTCGTTACCGCGGTTGCGTGCTGCGAACTAGCGGGCATGCTCCCGGCCGGGCCGGGAAATCTCCGCCGGCGGGTAGGACCCGTCGTCGCCGTGAACCTCGGTGCCGGTCAGCGCCGGGTTGAATACGCAGATCATGCGGAGCTCGGTGATGGCTCGAAGCTGGTGCCGGTCGTGTTTGTCCAGCGCGTAGAGGGTCCCGGGTGCGATCCGGTGAGTCGTCCCGGACTCGGTCTCCTCCAGCACTCCCTCCCCTGCGATGCAGTACACCGCCTCCAGGTGGTGGCGGTACCACATCGTGGTCACGCTCCCGGCGTGCAGGATGGTGTCGTGGAACGAGAACCCCATCCCGTCGCCGGCCAGCAGCAGGCGCCGGCTCCGGAAGGTGGGGGCGGCCACGTCGCGTTCGGTCCGCTCGACGTCGGCGAGCCTGGTGACCAGCACCGCTAAACTGCGGCCCGGGCCGGCATCCGGCCCCCGAGCACCGCGCTTACCGACTCCTCGAGGATCTCCAGCCCCCGGTCCAGCGCGCCGTCCTCGATGGTCAGCGGGGGCAGCAGCTTCACCACCTCGCCGCGGGGCCCGGAGGTCTCCAGGATCAGCCGGCGCTCAAAGGCCGCCTCCCTCACCTTGGGGGCCTGGCTGACGTTCTTGAACGCCAGGCCCTTGACCAGCCCGCGGCCTCGCACCCGGGTCTCCAGCTCGGGAAAGCGGCCGGCGATGTCCTGAAGGGCGGAGTCGACCCGCTCGGCTTTTGCCGCCACCTGGTTGGCGAGTTTTGGGGTTTCCCAGTGCCTCAGGGCTTCGGTTGCCGTGACGAACGCCGGGTTGTGTCCGCGAAAGGTGCCGTTGTGCTCCCCGGGGGACCACAGGTCGATGTCCGGACGTATCAGCACCAGCGCCAGCGGCAGTCCGTACCCGCTCAGCGACTTCGACAGGCAGACGATGTCGGGTGTGATGCCGGCGCTCTCGAAGCTGAAGAAGGTGCCGGTCCGGCCGCACCCGGCCTGGATGTCGTCGACGATGTGGAGGATGCCGTGGCGCCGGCACAGCTCCTGCAGGCGCTGGAGCCAGCCGGTGCTGGCGCTCCGCAAGCCGCCCTCGGCCTGGACGGTCTCGGTGATCACTGCGGCGGGAGCGTCCATCCCGCTTCCGCGGTCGGTCAGGAACCGCTCAAGGTACTCGATGGTGTCGACGTCCTTGCCCAGGTATCCGTCGTAGGGCATCGGGACGCCCGAGCCGATCATCATGCCGGCGCCGGCCCGCTTGGTGGTGTTGCCGCTTACCGACAGAGACCCCAGGGTCATGCCGTGAAAAGCGTTGGTGAACGAGATCACGCGGTCCCTGCCGGTGACCTTGCGCGCCAGCTTGAGCGCCGCTTCCACGGCGTTGGTCCCGGTGGGGCCGGGGAACATCATCTTGTACGCCAAACCCCGCGGCTTGAGGATCACCTCGTTGAATTTGGTGAGGAACGCCTCCTTGGCGGTGGTGGCCATGTCCAGGCTGTGGACGATGCCGTCGTCCAGCAGGTACTCGACGAGCTTGGCTTTCATGGCCGGATCGTTGTGCCCGTAGTTCAGGGCGCCGGCACCGGCGAAAAAGTCCAGGTACTCGTTGCCCTCGGAATCGGAGAGCGTGTGGCCGCTGGCCCGGGTGAAGGTTACGGGCCAGCACCGGCAGTAGGACCTGACCTCGCTCTCGAGCTCGTTGATCACTTGCATGGGTTAAGCCTCCTTTGGTTTCCGATGGTCATCCCCGGGCCCCCTCCGCTCAAAAGGGCCCAGCCGTAACAACATTTCCGGCGGGTGCGGGGCAGCGCCTGCACCCTCGGTGGGGAAGTCTTCCGCCTCGAAGAACGGGGATTCGGTGTACTGCACGTCGTGGTCCCGGGCGACGGAACGAAACAGCGCCAGGGACGCGTGGTTTCCCGGCGAGACCGTGGCCTCCAGAAACCGGACGCCG
>DATABX010000329.1:0-5745 GCA_036259335.1 Actinomycetota bacterium | reverse complement strand
GCACCCCTCGGACGTCACCTTCGGGCCGGACGGGGACATGTACATTGCCGACTGGGGCATCGCCCGGGTGAGTGTCGAAGGCTTGAAGCTCGAGCGTAACTCGGGGGTCGTGTGGCGGGTGACCCCCGGGGAGGGCGGCGGAGTGCCGGGCGGCCCGACCCTGCTGTTCGCCCTGCTGGGCACCGTTGTGATGGGCGGGGCGACGCTGGCAGTGGGAGCCGGCCGCGGCCGAACCCGCCGGCCGATCGACGGTGCATGGACCGGCGCGGTGGCCGGGCTGGTGATGGGCCTGTTCACGATGGCGGTGGCCGCGCCGATTCTCCAGCTTCCCTGGTACTCGCCGCCCCGAGTGCTGGCCACCATGGCGATGGGGCGGAGAGCGGTCGACAGCATCCTCGAGTTTCGCTTTGTCCCGTTCGTCGTCGGTGTGGTGCTGCTGCTGGTGCTCGCAGTGGCTTTGGGAGCGCTGTTTACGCTGGTTGTACGCACCACGAACCCGGCCAGGATGGTGGGGGCAGGTGTCCTTTACGGCCTGTTCGTCTGGGCTCTTCTTCAGTACTTCCTGCTGCCCCTGGCATTTCCGCTGGTCACCGAGAAGGGGTTCCCTCCCGGGTGGTACGCCGCATCCTTCGGGGTTTTCGGCCTGACTCTTGGAGCGCTTACGGCTCTTCGCAAACGGGAACCCGACTAACTGCCGGTCGGATACGTGGCCTACGATCGGGAACGGATGTGAAAGGTCCCCGATGAAGAAGCAGATCAAGTTGCATGTCGCGCCCGGTGACGGTTCCAGCGAGCGCGGGCGGGAGCTGGCCCAGATGTTGCTGGGGGCCGCGTCGGCCAGCAAAGACGAAAAGGACCGGACGACCTTCGAGACGGCGTTGGGCGAGGCGCTCTCGGAGTCGGTCCACGAGCTGATCGTCCGGCAGGACGGAACGATGATGGCCTCGCTCGTGTTTCATCTGGTGCGGATCGCCCGCATCCTACTGGAGGGCTGGAGCGACGAGCTGGCCAAGGCCGAGGGCCTCGACCCGGCCTCGGTGGAGACCCGAGCCCTTCAGGTCCTTGCCATCGCCCTCGAGCGCGAGGCCTCCGAGAGGGCGGAGGAGTTCCAGGCGCTGCGCGGTCTCGATTTTCAGGAAGGACCCGAAGGGCACTAGGGTCGGCAGTTGCGAGCAGCAGCTCCTGCTACTGGGGAGGTGGCGCCTCGGCGTCCTGGTCGTCGGGTCGAACCTCCGCCGAGCCGGTGCTCATCGATTCCGGAGTCGGGACGCGGCCGAGCTGGCTGCCTCCGCTCCCCATGTCCTGGCCGGACTGCTCCTGCTCCTGCTCTCCCTCTTCGGTTTCTGCCATTTGCCGCCTCCTTGCGTCGGGGGAGACGGTAGTACCCGCAAACCGGAGCCGTCACTCGTCAAAGACCGCCCCCGCCCTGGGTGCGCCAGCGGAAGACCGAGAAGACGTCGGAGAAGTCGTCGGTCCACACCCGGGCTCCGGGCTCCGCCACCAGACTGATCCAGCGCGAGTCGGCGGCCAGCGGGCCCAGGTCGCCCAGGCTTCGGCCGATCACCACCCAGTCGGAAGCCGACCTGCCCATAGCCGTCTGCTCCAGGGTCTGGGGGTTGCTGCGAAACAGCGAGACCAGCCCCAGGTCGTACGACAGGTTGCCGACCACCGGCCTCAGGTCCAGGTACCGGTTGGAGATGTGAACCACGACGACTCCGCCCGGTGTGAGCTTGCTCAGGTAGAGCTCCATCGCCTCCCGGGTGAGCAGGTGGACCGGGATGGAGTCCGAGTTGAAGGCGTCGACCACCAGCACGCCGAACCGGCCGTCGGGCACGTCCTCCAGCGAAAGGCGGGCGTCGCCGATAACGACGTCGTGCCGGCCGGGGCAGTCGGACAGGAAGCTGAACAGGCGGGGGTTCCGGGCGATTCGCTCCATCTCCGGGTCGATCTCGAAGAAGGTCCACTGTTGATCCGGGGAGGCGTAGCAGGCCAGCGACCCGGTTCCCAGCCCGATGACCCCGATACGAGGCGACTCGGAGACCGGAAGTTCCTGCAGCACCTGGCCGACCGGGCTGTCCCGATGGTAGTAGGAGAGCGGCTCGGTTTTGAGGTTGGGGTCGGTGCTCTGGATGCCGTGGAGCGTGGTGCCGTGCATCAGCCGGTGGAAGCGGCCGCCTTCGTCACCCAGCACCTGTTGGACCCCGAAGAAGGTTCGCTCGGAGTACAGCACCGGGGACCGGTTCGTGGCCAGGAAGGCGCCGATCATCACCGCTCCCAGCGCCAGCCCGAACCGCAGCGGGCGGGTCACCAGCAGGGCGCACAGGCTCAGGGCGACAGTCAGGGCGACGATCCGCCCGATCGTCGGCAGCATCTGCTGCGCTCCGAGGATCAGCAGGACCGTCACCAGCAGGAAGGCCGCGGGGATCACCACCAGGAAGATCCGCTCCCTTCTGGCGCTGACCTTCTTCTCCGAGAGCGTCGGCATCAACATGCAGGCGAGCACTATCGCCAGGGGGTACTCGACCAGGCTGTCGAAGACCACCGGGGCGACCAGGGCGGTGAAGATTCCCCCCAGCACGCCGCCCACGGCAATCCAAAGGTAGAACTCGGTCAGGTGCTTGGGGGGCGGCCGGTCGGCGGCCAGCTGGGCGTGGCACAGCAGCGAAGCCAACAAGAGCGCGAGCAGCGGCAGCCCCAGCACCACCCGGCGGGGCAGGTTGTCGTCGTCCAGAAGCATGACCAGCACCAGGGTGATGAACACAATGGCCTGTACCCGGGTTGCCCAGACCAGTGGGAAGGGCCGGCTGGAGGAGAAGACGATGATGAACGTCAGCAGGTACAGCGCGAGCGGGACCACCCAGAGCAGGGGGATGGCGGCGATGTCGGTGCTTATGTACGTGGTCACCGCCAGCATGAAGCTCGACGGCACGAACGCCAGGGCGACCCAGCGCAATCGCCGCGCAGTCGTCGGCTTGGGCACCGAGGCATCCTCGGCGGTGTCGGCTGCCACCTCCGCCTCCTCGGCGCGGCCCCGGCGGGTCACCAGGGCGCAGGCGATGGTGCCTGCGGCCAGCACCCCGTAGCCGATCGCCCACACCTGCGTCTGGTCCGCCAAGGGGAGCGACGGCTCCATCAGGAACGGGTAGGCCAGCAGCGCCAGCATGCTGCCCGCGTTGCTGGCGGCGTACAGGAAGTAGGGGTCTTTGCCCGACGGGTGCCCGCTGGAGGAGAACCACCTCTGCAGCAGCGGAGCCGAGGTGCTGAGCACGAAGAAGGGTAGTCCCAGGGCGAAGGTCAGCAGCCACAGCAGCCAGAACACCGGGCGCTCCTCCGGAGGGGTCCACCCGGTGGGCACGGAGATCGGGAGCAGCAGCAGCGGCAGCAGCACCAGCGGCATGTGAATCAGCGCCTGGCGCCGGATACCGAACCGGGCGACGCTCCAGTGGGCGTAGGCGTAGCCGGCCAGCAGGACCGCCTGGAAGAACACCATGGAGGTTGCCCACACCGCCGGCGTGCCGCCCAGAAGCGGGAGGACCATCTTGGCGAACATTGGCTGAACCAAAAAGAGCAGGGCCGAGCCGGTGAACAGGGTGACGACGTACAGAGCGAGGACCGCGATGGAACGCCGCTTCACGTTCGACTCGGGAGCCCGGACCGCGGTATCGGAGGTCATGCCCGGGAGATTCTAGGGTGCTGCACGTTATCCCGCTCGATGCCCGGCGGAAGCTACCAGTTCAGCTCGATCTCGATCTCCGACTCTTCGCCGATCTCGACCTCGACGCTCAGCTCGACCTCGGCGGGGACCTTTGCGGTGAACGCCATGCCGTTGCGCACGAACTGCACCTGGTTGTGGCGCGAGAGCTGGTCGGCGAGCGTCCGTAGCCGATCCGCGGCGTCTTCCCGGCTCATCGTCTGTTTTTCGGTGATCTCCAGAAGCTCGTCCGCCATGTTCTCCTCCTCGACAGTTGGCCGGAACCGGTGACGTCCCGCTTCCGCGAGGGTACCAGCGCTCCGGGGACGGAGGGCCGGCGTTTGACCGGCAGGCGGCGGGGAATATCTCGCCCAGTCGATCTGGAGAGGAGTTGGGCCATGGCGTACCGGCGGCGCACGGTGGTTGAGGACCGCAACCCGATGGGGCCGATCCTGGCGGTACTGGCGGTGATCCTGCTGCTGTTCCTGGCCTGGATGCTGTTCCGCGACGATTTCGGCGGGGGCGACGACGGAGACGGCGGCGCCGAGGTCGGCGAGACCAGCACGCCCGAATCCGAGGAGCCAACCGAAGATCCCGTGGACAACCTCCCGCTGCCCGGCGGCGACGAGCCGGCGGGCGACGTGCCCGCAACCGGCGACGCTCCCGGGTCCGACGGCGGTGACGCCCCGGACGGCTAACCCCAGCCTCAGCCCAGCTTGGTGATCTTGTCGCGAAACAGCGTCGACGCGATTGCCGCCCGGCGCGGCTGGCCCCGCAGAAACGACTCGACGAATCCCCGTGCCTGGTCGTAGGTGACCTTGGCGGGCATCGGCGGCTCGTCGGGGTTGACCACGACGTCCACCAGTGCCGGACCAGGGTGGGCAAGGGCGCGGCCCACTGCCGGCTCCACCTCCGAGGGGTCCTCCACCCGGATGCCCAGACCTCCGCACGCCTCGGCCCACGGAGCGAAGCTGAGCGGCCGCTCGAAGCGGACTCCCATCTCCGGGTACCCCAGGCTCATCTGCTCCCACAGGATCTGACCCAGCGAGCCGTTGTTGTTGACGATCACCTTGACCGGCAGCTCGTTGCGGACTGCGGTCATGAACTCGGCCATCAGCATCGCGAAGCCGCCGTCGCCGACGAAGGCCAGGCACTGCCGGCCCGGGTAGGCGACCTGGATTGCGTTGGCGTAGGGAACGGCGCACGCCATGGAAGCGAGGTTGCTCGACAGATAGAAGGCCCGATCACCCCGGATCTCGAAGTGCCGGGCCGCCCAGGTGGCGACCGTGCCTGAGTCGGCGCAGAGCACGGCGTCGTCGTCCGCCAGCCGGTCGACCACCCCCATGAGGTACTGCGGGGCGATGGGCGTCCGGTTCGGATCCTCCAGCGACCGCATGTCCTGTCGCCATCGCTGGATTGCGGCCTGGGTCTGTTCGAGGAAGCTGCGATCCGCCCGGCGATTCAGAAGCGGCGCCAGTGCGCTCAGCGTCTGTTTTGCGTCGCCCGGCAGCGCAGACTCGACGTCCAGCCGGTTGCCGATCCGCTTCGGCTCCCGGTCGATCTGCACCACCCGGGCGTCTTCCGGAAGAAAGCGCGTGTACGGGAAGTTCGTCCCGACCATCAGCAGCGTGTCGCACTGCTCCATCGCATCCTCAGAGGGCCGGGTGCCGAGCAGGCCGATCCCACCGGCCACCAGTGGGTGGGCGTCGGGGACCGACGCCTTGCCCGGAAGTGTCTTGACGATGGGGCCGGCGAGGAGCTCGGCGACCTCGAGGACTTCGGCTCCGGCGCCGAGAGCTCCCGCCCCAGCGAGCACCACGATCCTTTCTCCTTCGTTGAGCACGCCGGCGGCCTGCCGGAGCGCCTCGGCGGCCGGCACTCCGGGGGTCCCCAGGTAGCTGGCGGAGCTCTCCGGTCTGCGGGCGACGCCCAGGCCACCCTCCCAGGGCGTGGACTCGGGGTTCGACTCCTGGAGGTCGACGGGGAAGGTGATGTGGGAGACGGTGCGGTCCGCCAGCGCGCTCTTCATCGCCAGATCGACCAGCGTGGGTATC
>DATABX010000328.1:0-3215 GCA_036259335.1 Actinomycetota bacterium | reverse complement strand
GCGAGTGACGTTGGTCATGAACGGCAGGTGGCCGCGGGGCAGGAAGGCGGCCGACCCCGGGTCGATCTGCTGCTCGAGCCAGTAGGGCCAGACCCACCCGGGCCGGATCTGGACTGCTCCCCGGGTTCTAACCGCCCGCAGAACGGTGCGCATGCCGACGGGGACCATGTCGCCCGGCGGCGTGACCTCGAGGCTTTCGCCCAGCCTTTGGAATGTGGAGAGGTGGCGAAGGATGTCCTCGCCCACCCGCAACCGGGCAAGGACCCGCCGCAGCAGGAACGACCGCCAGCCCTTCACAGGTTCATGCCTTCATAGGATTTCCTCGGGGATCTACCGGTGTACCGCCTATTAGTACTACCCCGGTTTTTACGGACTAGACCGGCCTCCGGATGAAGCCGACGACTGGCGAAGCGACCTCCACCCGCCACCGACGTTCTTCGTGACTCGGCCCCGAAGGGTTGCGAGGCCCACAATCGCCGCGCCGCAGAGCAGGCTGTTGGCCAGCGCCGCTCCCGAGTAGCCCTGCACCCATGGAACGATAAGCAGCGCCAGACCGACCGGCAGGTTGACCCACCGGAACGGGCGGGTGACCTCGGCCATAGCGATGATCGCCACCGCCGCGGCCACCGGGCCCAGGGTGCGGTGGAAGTCGGCGGCGGGCTGACCGTAACCGACCACCGCCGGAGCCGCCATCAGCCACACGCCGACCGCCACGTTCACGGCTCGAAACCACATCTCAGGCTCCCGCCCGGTCGGACGTCGCGGCACCCGGCGCCGGATCGAGGCCCCAGAAGCTTCGCCACACCGACGCGCCCGCGGTTTTGGCCCGCTTGACGTGTTGCAGACTGGCGAGGACCTCGTCGAGCGCCGGCCCGATCATCGCGACCGACACCACCGCCGAGACCAGGCACAGGGTACAGAAAGCGTCGAAGAGCACCGGCTGCAGAATTACCAGGATCACACTGACCAGGCCGAGCGGCCCGACCGCCAGGCCGAAGAGGATCACCATCCAGGGCATACGCCGCCAGCGGTCCGTCCCCCCGATGACCCCGGTCAGCGCATCGGCAAGGTAGCCGAGCGCCCCGAGTGCTGCGTCGGGAATCGGAAGGATGTGGGACACCTTGGAGTCGAGGATCGTCCGGCTGCCGTTTCCGAAGAACGGCTCCCACACCGTGCGGATCCAGTCCAGCTGGTAGGCGGACAGGTAGAGCGCGATGGCCGTGCCGAAAAGGGCCAGGCCGACGATCGGGATCCTCTGTCCCCAGGCAGACGGGTTGTAGTCCCATCCGGGAGGGCGGGCAACGCTTGCGGATTCCATCGCCGGCTACCTGGCCAACCGGCGTGGGGAGTGCTTCACGCCGGGTTCAGCGGCGCCCGAACCACGCTGCCGCCCCGGTCACGGCGGCGGCGCCCAAAAGCCAGGGCCGGTTCTTCACCATCCACCACTGGACCGTGCTCTCGTGCGCCACGGAGTCGAACTCCCCGTGGGCGCCGTGGTCGCCGGGTACGGGCTCCCACAGGTTGTCCGGACGGTCGGGCTCTATCGGCCAGCTGGCCTTCTGCGAACTCAAGCCCTTGCGGGCCAGATAGTGGTCCAGGAGCCCGGGAACGAAGTTGTTGGCCACTATCGAAAGGCTGGTGGGAAAGCCGAGGTTGACCTCACGCCTTCGGTGCTCGGATGCCCAGACCACCGCCTCGGCCGCCAGCTCGGGCTGGTATATCGGGGGAACCGGCTGCGGGTGCATCTTGAAGTCGGTCTTCACCCAGTGGAACTGCGGCGTGTTGACCGCAGGCATCTGCACCATGGTCAGCCGCACTTTGCTTCGGTCGTGCAGCAGCTCGCAGCGCAGGGACTCGTTGAACCCCTGGATCGCGTGCTTGGCGCCGCAGTAGGCCGCCTGGAGCGGGATTCCCCGGTAGGCGAGGGTCGAGCCGACCTGGACGATGCACCCCGAGTTCCTGGGCCGCATGTACCGCAGCGCGGCGAGGGTGCCGTAGACGTAGCCGTGGTAGGTGACGTCGGTGACCCGGCGAAAATCTTCGGGTTTGGTGTCTTCGACCGAGGCGAACACCGAAACCATCGCGTTGTTCACCCAGACGTCGATGGGGCCGAGCTCCTCCTCGACCGCCGCGGCTGCGGCTGAAACCTCGTCGAAGTTTGCGACGTCGGCGTTGAGAACCAGGGCCCGTCTTCCCATGTCCTCGATCTCCGCCTGCGCCGCTTTGAGACCGTCGGACCCCCGGGCGATCAACCCGACGTCCGCTCCCCGGCTGGCAAACAGGCGCGCAGTGGCCCGGCCGATGCCGGCCGATGCTCCGGTGACGACCACCACCTGAGGGGATTTGGGCATATGCCGCAGTTACCCATCAGGCCGCCCTGATAACCGGACTATCGTCTGCACGACAGTCTCGGCTTCGGAACGGGCCCGGCGTACGGCGGCCAGGTCGACCTGCGGTGACGGCGAAGAATTGTTGCCGGGGCGGCAGTGTGCAGGCGCGCGGTGGTGTTGCCGGGCAGACCGATGCTCTACAGTCGAGACCGGAAAGGAGCGGCGTGAAGCTCGAAGACTACGGCTTGATCGGCGACACCCACTCGGCTGGCCTGGTGTCGCGCGAGGGCTCCATCGACTGGCTCTGCCTGCCCCGGTTCGACTCCGAGTCCTGTTTCGCCTCCATCCTCGACTCGGAGACCGGCGGTTTCTGGCGCATCGGTCCCGACGATGGCGGCGCCTGCACCACCAGACGGTACGTGCCGGAGACGATGATCCTGGAGACGACGTTCGAGCGGCCGGGGGGCACGGTTCAGCTCATCGACTTCCTGGCTCTGGAGGACGTCAGCCACGGCCGCGCCCCCCGGGCGGTTCAACCCCGGGAGATCGTGGTTCGCCTGGGTAGAGGCGTGTCCGGGACGGTGGACATGCAGATGCACTACCAGCCCCGCTTTTGCTACGGGGAGGTCGCACCGTGGTTCCGCCGGCAGGGAGGACGGGTCCGCGCCGTGGGCGGGCCCCACTCCCTCGACCTGACCTCGACGGTGGACCTGTAAACCGAAGACGGCGGGGTGCGGACCAGATTTCCGGTGGCCGAGGGCCAAACCGTGTGCTTTCTCGCCTCCTACCACCTCTCGTACCTGGACCTGCCGGAGGTGGACCCCGAGGAGGCCCTCGGGCTGCTGGCCAGAACCGAGCGTTTCTGGCACGAGTGGGTGGCGAGGT
>DATABX010000327.1:0-3503 GCA_036259335.1 Actinomycetota bacterium | reverse complement strand
GCGCCAAGGGCGGCGGTTCCCAGTGCCGCCGCCCCCAGCGCAGTCGTCAACAGATGCCGGCGCCGGCGGCCTGCGGGCGCTTCGGCCCTTACCCGCCAGTCCTTGCCGTGGAGGGCCGAAGCGCCCGGAGGCCGCCGGCGCCGGCATCTGTTGACGACTGCGCTGGGGGCGGCGGCACTGGGAACCGCCGCCCTTGGCGCAACCCGGCCTGGCAGGGTCTTCGGCGTGCTCTGGGCCGGTTACACCGCGGAGTTTGCACTCAAACGCATTGTTCCCGGACCGAAGACCGTCCGGGAGGTAGGAACCATGGTGCTGACGAGCGCCGCCATTCCCCCGGTTGCTACCTTCTACTGGCTCAGGGGGCTGATAAGAGCCCGGAAGCTGACGGCTCACCGCTTCGAGCCTCCGGCAGCGGTCTTTGTCGACCGCGACGGGACCCTCATTCGTGACGTCCCCTACAACGGCGACCCCGAGCTGGTCGAGGCGATGCCCGGCGCAGCCAACGCTCTGCGCCGGCTGCGGGAAGCCGACATCCCGTTGGCCGTCATCTCCAACCAGAGCGGAGTCGCCCGGGGCCTAATCTCGATGGATCAGGTGGCGGCGGTCAACGACCGGGTGGAAAGAGTGCTGGGACCTCTGGGCTCCTGGTTCATCTGCCCGCACGGCGACGCCGACGGCTGCAGCTGCCGCAAGCCGGCCCCCGGCCTCCTGCTGGAGGCGGTTGAGAAATTGAACGTTCCGGCTTCCAGGTGCGTGTTCATAGGTGACATCGGATCGGACGTTGACGCCGCCCGGGCGGCGGGTGTGCGGCCGATCCTGGTACCGACACCGCAGACGCTTGCCGAAGAGGTCGAGAAGGCAGAGGAAGTCGCCCCCGATCTGGAGGCCGCCGTCGACCTGCTGCTGGCACCGCGGCAGCGGCGCAGGAGCCGGTTGTGAAGCCTCGCGTACTGGCGGTCCGGCTGGACAACGACGGCGATGTGCTGCTGACCGGCCCGGCCGTCCGGGCCCTTGCCTCCGCGGCATCCAGCGTCACCTTGTGGTGTGGCCCCCGCGGCGCGGCTGCCGCAAGGCTGCTGCCCGGCGTGGACGGGGTCCTCGTGCACCGAGCCGAGTGGATAGACCCTGAGCCGGAACCGCTGGACCGTCAGGCGGTGACCGCTCTGGTCGACGAGCTTGCCGAGGGGTCCTTCGACCAGGCGTTCATCTTCACCTCCTTCCACCAGTCACCTCTACCCGCCGCCCTTCTGTTGAAGATGGCCGGGATCGGCTTCGTCGCCGCCATCAGCGACGACTACCCCGGCTCCCTGCTCGACCTTCGGCACCGAACTCCCGACGACCAGCACGAGGTCACTCGCAGCCTCGGACTGGTTGAAGCCGCCGGTTACCGCCTGCCGCCTGCCGACGACGGGCGGCTGGCGGTCCTTGTTCCCGAAACCAACTCGCTTGAGCTGCCCGCTCCCTACGTGGTGGTTCACCCCGGAGCGTCGGTTCCGGCCCGGGCGTGGGAGCCGGAGAAGAACCGCACGCTGGTCAAAGAGCTCGCCCAACGGGGAGACAACGTGGTAGTCACGGGAGGGCCGTCCGAAACCGCACTCACCGCCTACGTCGCCGGCCCGGAACACCCCCGAGTGACCAACCTGGGAGGCGCCACCGATCTGATCGTTCTGGCAGAGATCCTTGCCGGAGCGGAAGTGGTGGTCGTCGGCAACACCGGCCCCACCCATCTGGCGGCGGCTGTGGGAACCCCGGTTGTGTGCCTGTTCGCTCCGACCGTCCCGGCAGTTCGCTGGCGACCCTGGGGCGTGGATCACGTGCTGCTGGGCGACCAGGAGATCGGATGCGCGGGGTGCCGTGCACGGATGTGTCCGGTGGAGGGACATCCCTGCCTATCGACGGTTTCTGTCGAATCGGTCCTGGATGCAATGGACTCGATTCGCTTGGTCAACACCCAGGGCGGGCCGGCGCTGGCCGAGGCGGCTCGATGAAAGTTCTTATCTGGCACGTCCACGGGTCCTGGACCACCTCGTTCGTCCAGGGCTCGCACGACTACCTGGTGCCGGTTGTTCCGGACCGGGGGCCGGACGGCCGGGGTCGCGCTAAGACCTGGGACTGGCCGGCGTCGGTGGCCGAGGTATCGCCCGCTCAACTGCGGGACGAGCAGGTTGACGTGGTGATCTACCAGCGACCCTGCGACCTGGCGCTAGCAGAGGAGTGGCTCGGTGGCCGGAAGCCCGGCAGAGACTTTGCCGCCGTCTACCTGGAGCACAATGCTCCCCAGGGCCGCATCAATGAGATGGAGCACCCGGCAAAGGACCGCTCCGACCTTACGGTCGTGCACGTGACTCACTTCAACAAGCTTTTCTGGGATACCGGGTCCACCGACGCCCGAGTCATCGAGCACGGCATCGTCGACCCGGGCTACCGATACACCGGTGAGCTGCAGCGGGCGGCGGTGGTGGTGAACGAGCCGGTGCGACGGGCCCGGGTAACCGGCACCGACCTGCTGGACCGGTTCTCGGCAACGGTGCCTATCGACCTGTTTGGCATGGGCGTAGCCGGGCGGGGAGGGATCGAAAACCTTCCCCAGGCACAGCTGCATACCGAGATGGGCCGCCGCAGGGTCTATCTGCACCCCATTCGTTGGACATCCCTCGGGCTGTCACTCCTGGAGGCCATGCACCTCGGTATGCCGGTCGTGGCCCTTGCGACGACTGAAGCGCCCGAGGCAGTCCCGGCCGAGGCAGGAGTCGTATCGAACCGGATGGACGTGCTGGAGGCGGCCCTGAAGCAGTTTGCCGGTGAGCCGGATTACGCCCGCCGGGTGGGGGTTGCCGCACGGGAGGCGGCGCTGTCCCGTTATGGCCTGAAGAGATTTCTCACCGACTGGGATGACCTGTTGATGGAGGTGACGGCATGAGGATAGCCATGGTGTCGGAACACGCCAGCCCGCTAGCGGTTCTCGGAGGTGTGGACGCCGGAGGACAAAACGTCCACGTGGCCGCCTTGGCCTCACAGATGGCCAGACAGGGAGCCCAGGTCGTGGTTTACACGCGCCTCACCGACGAGTCCCTTCCGCGCCGGGTTCGGATGGGCAACGTCCAGGTTGAGCACATCCCGGCCGGACCGCCGACCGAGATTCCCAAGGACGAGCTGCTGCCCCACATGGACGAGTTTGCCGATCATCTAAGCCGGTCGCTGAAGCGCCAGGTGCCGGACATCATCCACTCGCACTTCTGGATGTCGGGCCGGGCGGCGCTGGCGGCCGCCAGCCGCCTGGATGCCCCGGTGGTGCACACCTTTCATGCTCTCGGGGTAGTCAAACGGCGGAACCAGGGAGATCGGGACACCAGCCCTCCCGAGCGGCTGCAAACGGAAAGCGCAATTTTGAGGCGTGCCGACCACATAGTGGCCACGTGCAGCGACGAGGTCTTCGAGCTGAGGCGCCTCGGAGCCCAGCCCGACCAGATTTCGATCGTTCCCTGCGGGGTGGACCTGGACCT
>DATABX010000326.1:0-1550 GCA_036259335.1 Actinomycetota bacterium | reverse complement strand
GGTGGCCTTCCGCCGGCCGGCCAACTGGGCGGTTCTGATTCTGCCTCTGTCCGTCGGCTGGCTGTCCGCGACCTACCTGGCGCTGACCATGCACGGGTGGTGGTGGCCGGGCCGGCAGTTGGTGGCGGTACTGCCGGCGGCGGTCCTGGCGATCGCCTGGTGGGCGGCTTCGGCGCGGCGGGCGGCGGCCGTCGGGGTCCTGGGGGCGGTGGGGGTCTTCAACCTGGCCTGGTTGTTCGTCCAGGGGTGGCAGCGCGAGTTGACGATGATCGTCGACTTCTACGAGACCACCAACCCGCTGTACCGCGGGTGGTCCCAGCTGCTGCCCGATTACATAAGGATCTCGGGCAGCGACTGGTTCCTGCACGCGATCTGGGTCGCCCTTGCCTTCGCTGCGGCTCTCGGCGCCGGCACAGGCGCAGGCGCTTTGCTGCAAAGGTTCAGGCGACCCAGGACGGCGTCTGACCCGAGGCTGAACTCAGGTAACGGTTAGCGTCTTCACCATTCCGAGGTCCTTGTGGACCCGGCCGTCGGCGGTCTCCAGGATGCACTGCAGGGTGTAGGTGCCGGGCTGCATCTCGACTGCCAGCGGCTCGGCTTCGACGTTCGGAGCGAACTCTGCGATCTCACCCAGTGCCTCGCCCGAGGCGTCCAGAATCTCGAGCTCGTGGTTCTCGGTGCCGGTGTTGTTGGCGGTGAACCAGACGTTCGGCCCCTGCACGCTGTCCGGACCCTCGAAGGCGTAGTCGACCAGGGTGTACTCGGCGCGGGTGTCGGCTGCCGACTCCTCGAACGCCGGGGTGGCTGCCGCGCCGCTGGCCGAAGCGGAGGCGGACGCCGAAGCCGAACCGGAAGCGGAGCCGGAGGCGGCGGCGGAACCAGACGCTGCGGCTGAGCCGGAGGCGGATCCGGAGCCGCTCGAGGATCCGGAGGCCGACCCGCTGGTGCCTTCGGTCTCGCCTATGTTTCGCACCTCACCGCCATCGTCCTGGCCGCAGGCTGCGCCAAGCAGCAGAACGAATGCGGTGATGCACAGAGCCGCACGGCGGCGGCGTGACGGGCGCTCCGCGGAACGCGGCCGCGCGGGCAGGTCGATCGACAGTGGAATCCCCCTTTACCGGCTGAGAACTTAGCTTCTGCTAACTACCTGCATTAGCTATACCTAAAGCCGGTTTCATGTCAAGGCGACGGATTGGTCCTAACCGTAACGAACCGGTCTCATGAACGCAGCGCCTTGGTCGGTCTAGCGTCTGAAGGGAGGTCTGCGCCTGAACTTCAAGGAAGAGCCACGACGGTCGCCAGCAGAAGGATGATGCCGGGGAGGATCGTGTTGCTACGCGTCACCATTCAAGCAGTTCCAGATCCAGTTGAGGGTGTCCAACCACGGTGATGTACGAGTCGTCACCGGTTCGCCAAGGCACGCCATAGCAGGCATCTGTAGACCCTGCGGTCGCTGCGATCACCTGCCGACCCGACTCCTCGATGAGCGCGCAACCTCTGGTTCCCCGAAACTCGCCCGGTGGTGGCGGTATGAGATAGGTGATGATGGG
>DATABX010000325.1:0-8883 GCA_036259335.1 Actinomycetota bacterium | reverse complement strand
GCGCCACGTCGACCGCGGCCGACCTGCGCGTGGCGCCGGTGTCGGCGCCGGGGCAGGGGCTCGGCCACGAGCTGCGGGCGGTCAAGGTGGTATGGAAACGGGATCTGCTCCGGTTCCGCAACGAGCGGGCCCGCATGTTCTCGAGCCTGATGCAGCCGCTGCTGTTCCTGTTCGTGCTGGGCAAGGGTCTGGCCGCCGTCGTCCCGACCGGGGAGGGGACCGACTACTCGACCTTTTTGTTCCCGGGCGTCCTGATCACCGGCGTGATGTTCACCGCGGTCTTCTCGGCGGTTTCCATCGTCTGGGACCGGGAGTTCGGCTTTCTTCGGGAGATGCTGGTGGCGCCGGTCCGGCGCAGCAGCATCGTCATCGGCAAGTGCCTGGGGAGCGCCACCATCGCCACCTTCCAGGGCATAGCGATCCTCACCCTGGCCGGTCTGGCCCACGTTCCCTACCACCCCGTGCTGATGGCCGGGGCGGTGTTGATGACCTTCCTCGTGGCGTTCACCGTGACCGCCTTCGGCCTGGTGCTGGCGGTGCGGGTGCAGTCGCTGCAGACGGTGATGCCGGTCATGCAGCTGCTGTTGACCCCGCTGATGTTCCTCTCCGGCTCGCTTTTTCCCATCGGCGGCAACATCCCGGGCTGGCTGTCGTTCGTCGCCAAGGTGAACCCCCTGAGCTACGGGGTCGACGCCACCCGCACGCTGTTCTTTCACTTCCTTCCCGAGGGGGCGATCGGCGGAGAGCTGGCCGGCGGGATCCGCTGGTTCGGCTGGCCGGTCCCGCCGTGGCTGGACATCGTTATCGTGCTGGCGACCGGCTTCGCGCTGCTCGGCGTCGCCTGCGTGCTGTTCTCGAAGACCGAGTAGCGGCGAACCGAAATGGAGATCGCGGCCGGGTTCGGACTGATCGGAATCACGGTGATCGTCTCCGGCCTGGTCGCGGGCCTGGTCGACCGGGGCCCGGTCTCGTTCCCCATGATCTTCCTCGGCCTCGGCCTGGCCCTCGGCGCGGCGGGGGTGCTGGACGTCGGCGTACACGACCCGACACTCGAGGCGGTCGCCGCGCTCACTCTGGCGCTGGTGCTCTTCCTGGACGCCTTCAACCTAGAGGGCGGCGGCTCGCGCAAGGACTGGCTGGTCCCCGCCCTGGTCCTGGGGCCGGGCACGCTGATCACGATTCTGGTGGTCGCCGGGGCGGCGATCCTGCTGCTCGACCTCTCGCCGATCCAGGGATTCCTGCTCGGGGCGGTCCTGTCCTCGACCGACGCGGTGGTTCTAAGGGACGTGGTGAGGGACGAGCGGGTTCCCCGGCCGGTCCGCCGGGTGCTCTCGGTAGAGGCCGGGACCAACGACATCATCGTCCTCCCGCTGCTGCTGGTTCTCATCGCGGTCGCCCGGGGGTCGGAGGAGCTGGCCGGCGCGGGGGACTGGCTGCTGTTCGGGGGGCGGATCTTCGTTCTCGGTCCCGCCGCCGGGGTGGCGGTGGGCGCGGCCGGCGCCTGGCTGATGGCCCGGGCCGACGCCCGGTACTCGGTCCGGCGGGAGTACCAGGCACTGTACGGGGTCGGCCTGGTGCTGACCTCCTACGCCCTGGCCACCGCTCTCGGGGGCGACGGATTCCTGGCCGCCTTCTCGGCCGGGCTGGCGATCACGGTGCTCGACCAGACGTTGTGCGACTGCTTCCTGGAGTTCGGCGACGCCGCCGCCGAGATCTCGATGCTGCTCGCCTTCGTGTTCTTCGGGGCGCTGCTCTCCCAGGTGCTCGGCAGCGTCCCGCTGGGCGCAGGTCTGGCGCTGGCGGCGGTGGCGATCTTCGTCGCCCGCCCGGTGGCCATCGGGGCCGCCCTGGCGGTGAGGCCGGCAGCGCTCAGCCGGGTCGCCCGGGGCTTCATCTCCTGGTTCGGCCCGCGGGGCCTCAACTCCCTGCTGTTCTCGCTCCTGGTCGTGGCCGGCGGGGTGCCCGACGCCGAGCTGCTGCTGGCGGTGACCGGGATGGTCGTCCTGGTCTCGGTCGTGCTCCACGGAGCCACCGCCGCGCCGCTGTCCGGCTGGTACGGGCGCAAGGTGGCGGCCGAGGTGCTGGCGGAAGAGCGATTCGGGACCGCCACCGGCCTGTTCGAGCAGGGAGAGCAGACGTCGGACCGGGTCACCCCGGAACGCCTCGCCGAGATGCTGAACGGCGACGACCCGCCGGTGATCGTAGACGTCCGGACCCGCTCTCAGCACGACCGGGACGGGGTGCAGATACCGGGCAGTGTCCGGGTCCTGCCGGACACGGTACCCGAGTGGGCCTCGGAGCAGCTGCGTGACCGCCCCTACGTGCTCTACTGCACCTGACCTCACGAAGCCACCAGCGCCCGGGCGGCGCGGCACATGAGGTCGATGGGATTCGGCAGCGTCTGGGCGCTGGAGGGCGGCCTGGATGCCTGGCGGGAAGCGCACCCGGTGGAGGAGCTGGCGCCCGCCGCCGGTTAACCCCGGTTGTTCAGCGTGACCAGCTGGTCGACCGGTGCGTAGTCGTCGGTGAGGATCATGGCGTCGCCGGCGAACTCGTCGTACTCGTCGCCCGAGATCATGGTGTACTCGGGAACCCTCACCGCCAGCTCGGCTTCGATCTCGTCGAGCGGCAGGGGACTCTCGGAGGCGACGAACACCAGGTTGTCGCCCCCCTCGCCGGCCAGGACGCTGGGGGCCGAGATCAGCGCGACGTGCGGGAAGGCCTCGGCGATGGTCGCCGCCTCGGCCCGGGCGAACAGCAGGGGAGCGTAGTCGATCACGTTGACCAGGTAGATGCCGTCCGGCCGCAGGATCCGGCGGATCTCCTCGGCGGTCTCGAGGGTCGTCAGGTGCCAGGGTACGGCCAGGCCGCCGAAGGCGTCCTCCACGACGACGTCCCGGCTGGCATCCGGCTCCTCGGCAAGCCCCACCCGGCCGTCGCCGACCTTGGCCGTGATGCCGTCCCCCAGCTCCAGGCCCAGGCTGCGCACGTCCAGGTCCACGACGCCCTGGTCGATCTCGAGCACCAGGTTGTCCGAGCCGGGGCGGGTGAAGTCGAGGTACTTGGGGATGCTGAAGCCGCCTCCGCCGATGTGTAGAGCATCGACCGGAGCTCCCGGCTTCGCCGCATCGACCACCGCCGCGAACGACCGGGTGTACGAGAACTGCAGGTAGGAGGGGTCGGCCAGGTCGACGTAGGAGTGGAACAGCGTGTCCATTCTCAGGGTGCGCCCGGTAGGACGGTTCGGGTCGACGACCACCCGAGCGCAGTGGTAGGCGGTTTCGACGTCGCACGGGGGAGGCGAGAAGGAGTAGGCGCTTGCCCCGAGGCCGGCAAAGACCAGCAACAGGTAGGCCACCGGAGCCCCGCGCAGGTAGACCAGCAGCCCGACGCCGAGAACGATCAGGGTCACTCCGAGCACCAGCAGGATGCGGCTGGTCGGCAGCTCCGCCACCAGCACGAACCCGGTGGCGAACGTGGCGACCAGGGCGCCCAGGGTGCCGACTCCCGACAGGCGCCCGACCACCCGGCCGGTCTCGTCCAGTGCCTGGAGCCGCAGCTTGACCACCAGTGGCGTGACCGCGGCCAGGAGGGCGGCCGGCGCCAGGATCGCCACCGCAGCCATCACCAGCACCGCAGTCGCGTCGCCGCCCCGCACCTGCTCGCCGGTCATGCGAACCGCCGGCCCGACGAACAGGACCAGGACGCCGGCCAGGAGCACGACCGGGCCGAGGACCCGCTGGGGTGGGATGAGGTCGGCCGCCCGGCCGCCGAGCCACGCCCCCAGGGCGATGGCCCCGAGGGCAAAGCCGATCACGCCGGTGCTGGTTTCCAGCGTCAGTCCGAGGTAGGGGGCGACCAGACGCAGGCTGAGGATCTCGAGCATCAGCACCGCACCCGACGACAGGAAGACGAGCCAGCCCGCAAGCACCGGGTTGAGGCCCGGGCTGACCCGCGAGGCGGTGGTGCTTACTTCAGGCGCGCGTTGGTCCAAGGATCGGCTCGTTTTCTCCGGGAGTTCGTTCAGCCGATCTTACGACCGATTCGGAACGCGCCGGTACACGCCCTTTGGTTGAGGTCGCGGGGCGCGCCGGTACAGAGCTTGGTACGAGTGGGACTTGGCGCTGGATGGAACTGACGCCGGCTACTTCTCCAGGCGGATTTTCACCGGCGTGCCGCTAAGCTGTGCCGCGCTGCAGGTAGGAATGCCGGGGGCGAGTCATAGCTTCCATGAACTCTTCCCAGTGCTCGGCATCCCGGGGACACTCGCTGCCTTCCTGGTAAGAAGAACCACAGAAAGCGCAGGTCCACTCTGTGGAGCTCTGGGGTGCGGCTGTTGCTGCTTTTTTCAGGAACATCGACCCACCTCTCTCCATTTTTTCGGGTTGCTGTTGCTCCTATGTGTTCCCCGGAAGAGGCGAGCGAAACCTCGCGGTTTCTAGCGGGGGCTCGTCACAGGCGCAATCAGCCGGTCGTAGACCGCCACGCCGATCAGCGAAGCCCACAGTCCGGCAAGCAGTCCCACCGCGGCGCCGCCGAACCACAGAAACGCCGCGAGGCCGGCTCCGAGGCCCAGCAGGCGGCCGGCCCGAAGCCTCTCGGGAGCAAGGCGAGCCCGGCTGCGGTCGCCGGTCGCGCCGGGGACGTACTGCCGCATCGCCGGGAAGGCGACGGCGGCGCCGGCCACCGCCGCCCAGTCGAGCGCCGAGGGGGTTCGGAAGCCGGCGCCGAAGGTGTCCCGGAGAAATGAAACCCCGAGCGCCACCGCCAAAGTACCGGCCGCGCCGAGCAGGTTGCGGCTGCCGCCCGGCCGGGGAAGGCGCGTGTCCCACACCAGCGCCGCCGCCATCGCCGCTCCGCCGACCCAGCCGCGAGGCAGGCAGGCGAAGGCGGCGGCGAGCGGCAGGATCAGCGCCAGGTCCAGCCGTGACGGCGCCTTGCCGGTGCTCCGGGTGACGATGCGGAGCGCGAGCAGGATCCCCACCATGGCGCCCGCCGGGCCCGACCCGCCGATCAGCAGCAGGGCGGCAAGCAGCGCGGCAACGAAGGCCGACCTGGATCCGTCGGGGTCCAGCTCCCGGGCGACCGCCCAGGCCAGGAACACCATGACGCCGATGTTGACCCCGACTGCGATCGCCTCCATGCGCTCGGCTCCGTTGCCCAGGGCGGCTGCTGCAGCCACCACGAAGGCCAGCGCCGAGCCGGCTCCGATCAGCAGGTGGTTGGGGTTGCGGACGCTGAGCTCACGCCACAGGCTGGAGTTGCCCACCGCCCGGGCCAGCCGGGCGGTCACCTTCTCTGCGGGATGGCGCCGGCGTTGGTGATCTCAACCTCAGGGAGGTCGTCGGCCGGCTCGAAGCCCAGGATCCGGCCGTAGAAGTACAACTCCGCCTGGGCGGTGCGCTTGATGTTCTCCGCCTTGCGGAAGCCGTGCTGCTCGCCCTCGTACGCCAGGTAGGCGAAGGGGACCCCCTTCCGGCGAAGGGCGTCGGCCATCCGCTCGGACTGTGCCGGCGGCACGATCTCGTCCTCCAGCCCCTGGAACAGGATCAACGGCGTGTTCAGCCGGTCGGTGTGGAAGATGGGGGAGCGCTCCTCGTACCGGGCGCGTTCCTCCGGCCAGGGACCGATCAGGCCGTCGAGGTAGCGGGACTCGAACTTGTGCGTGTCGGTGGCCAGTGCCCCCGCGTCGGCCACCCCGTAATGGCTGCCGCCACAGGCAAAGGCGTCCCGGAAGGTCAGCGCGCACAACGTGGTGTAGCCTCCGGCGCTGCCGCCGCGGATCACCAGCCGGTCGCGGTCGACCTCGCCCTGACCCGCCAGGTAGCGGGCGGCGTTGACGCAGTCGTCCACGTCGACCACCCCCCAGGCGCCGTTGAGCCGCCGGCGGTACTCCCGGCCGTACCCGGTGCTGCCCCCGTAGTTGACGTCGACCACGCCGATCCCCCGGCTGGTCCAGAACTGGATACCGAGGTTGAGTGCGGTGGACGCGGCCGAGGTCGGTCCCCCGTGGCTGACGACTATCAGCGGTGGCCGCTCGGCCTCCGGTCCGGTGAAGTCCGGGTTGGCCGGCGGGTAGTAGATTGCGTGCGCGGTCAGGCCGCCCTCGGTGGGAAACTCGATCGCTCTGGGGGTCGAGATCAACTCCGGCGGAAGCTCCAGCTGGCGGCTTTTGTGGATCACCCGGATGTCGCCGCCGGGAACCGATATCTCGACCACGGCCGGCGCTTCGCCGGCGCCGGCGGCCACCGTGACCACCCCCGAGCCGCAGGGCTGAAGCGAGCCCAGTACGGTGAACCGGGTCTCGATCTCGGTGAACTCCCGGTCGCCGGGGCGCAGGATGCCGAGATGGTCGGCGCCCGACTCTCCCCAGCTTGCAACGAGCGACCCGTCGTCACCGAAGACGAACGAACTTTGCCCGAAGACCCAGTCCGGCCCGGCAAACTCGGCATCTCGCGGAGCCAGCGCCACCGGGCCGCCTTCGGCGTCGGCATAGAGGTTCCACCAGCCGCTGCGGTCGGAGACGAAGTGCAGGCGCCCATCGGGCGAGTAGCGCGGCTGGGTGACCGACTCGGTGGGATTCCCGGCCACCAGACGGGATGCTCCGGGCCGCAGGCGGGTGTCGACCGGCGCCTCCCACAGCTCGGTGCCGTCCCACGGCATCCGGGGGTGGTCCCAACAGATCCAGGACAGCCGGCCGCCGTCGGGGCTGAGGCGGGGGAAGGAGTAGAAGTCGTGGCCGCCGGCCACAATGCTGGGCTCGGCCGACCCGTCGGCCGGCAGCGCCACCACCTCGTTGACCACTTCCCCTCCGGTGTGCCGCTCCCGGACGCAGACCAGCCAGCGGCCGTCGGGCGAGACCACCGGGTCGGCGTAGCGGTGGCTTCTCGGGGCCGGGGGTGCGGCGGTGATCGGCTCCGGCGCCCCGCCGGGCCGGGTCCGGTAAAGCCTCTGGTCGGCGAAGTTGGAGAAGTACAGGTGGTCGCCGTGGATGGTGTACGACAGCCCGCCGTACTCGTGCACCAGAGTGCGGGCGTTGAAGCCTTCGGGAAGCAGGTCGGTGCGTGAGCCGTCCGGGTCGCCGCGCACAACGACGTAGCGGCCGCCCTCCTGGGGCCGCATCTCCACCCAGACGAACCCCCGACCCCACGGCCGCGGGTAGCTGAGCCCCACGAACTTCTCCACCAGAAGGTCCGGGGTGATCGGGGATCGCCATGATCCGTAGGGTTCGACGGCGGCCATTACTGCAGATTACCCCGCCGCCGCACCGCTAGGCTGGCAGGTCGAGGGCGACCGGCAGGGCGGTCTTTGCCCAGCCGCTCATCGGCCGGCCCTCCTCCCAGTCCTGGTACTTGGCGGCCAGAAGGCGGCGTGCGGTTGCCTCCTCGTCGGGGTCGGTGACCACCCGGGCCACGGCTTCCCACTCCTGGTCTCCGACCCGCACCTGCACCGAGGGTTCAGCCAGCAGGTTGCGCACCCAGTCGGAGCGGGTCCCGCCGCCGGACAGCAGGTACAGCGAGTTCCCGGCGGCGGCGAACCAGATCTCGATCGAGTGCGGCCGCCCGGTTCTACGGCCGGCGGTGGTCAGGTAGCAGTAGGGCTCGTCCGGGTTCGTCGCCGAAGGCTCCGGCCGCCTAGCTGCAGCGGGCGCAGGCGCCGGCTCCGCAGGAGGGCGCCGGGTCGGCGGCCCGGCCTCCCATACCGGCGATCACCGACATCAGCCGGCGCGGCTTGGTGGCGCCGCAGGACGGGCAGGCGGCGTCGTCCAGCTTGGACGCCGGGATGAGGCTCTCGAACTCCTTCTCGCAGCTCTGGCAGCGGAACTCGTAGATAGGCATGCCGAAATTGTAGACCTCGGTGCCGATGATGGGTAGAAGAAGCGTTCACAATGGAGGAGCGATTCGCCTGGGGATGAAAGGAACCATCCTGGAAGAGCGGGAGATCTGCGACCGGTTCGAGGCTCTTCAACGCCGGCTCGCCCCGTTCTGGAGCACCACCGAGGATCCCTCCCGCGCGCCGCACACCATCTTCGTCGTCCCCTCCATCTCCTACCCGCGCCGGGTGCTGGCCCAGCTCCACAGCCTGCAGCAGTACGAGGAACGTTTTCTCATCCTTCTCATGCTGCTGCGCAACCCGCGGGCCCGGCTGGTGTACGTCACCTCCGAGCAGATCCTGCCGAACGTCGTCGACTACTACCTGAACCTGTTGCCCGGAGTCATCGCCAGCCACGCCCGCCAGCGCCTGTTCCTCGTGTCGACCCTCGACGGCACCATGCGCCCGCTGACCGAGAAGCTGCTGGAGCGCCCCCGGCTGATCGACCGGCTCCGCAGCCTGATCGTCGACCCGGAGCGGTCCTACGTCATCCCGTTCAACACCACCGCGATGGAGCGGGAGCTGGCGGTCAAGCTAGGCATCCCGATCTTCGGCGCCGACCCGAAGTTCCTCGGCTACGGGACCAAGAGCGGCTGCCGGAGGCTGTTCGCCCAGGAGGGCGTCCCGTACCCCTCTGGGCTGGAGGACCTCGCCGGGATGCCCGACGTCGTCGCCGCGATCCAGAAGATGAGGGCCGAGAAGCCGGACCTGGCCAAGGTGCTGGTCAAGACCAACGAGGGCGTCAGTGGGTGGGGCAACGCGCCCATCGAGCTGGCGGGCCTGCCCCTCCCGGGAGACCCTTCGGAGGCTTCCGCTCTCGAGCGGGCGCTTCACGACCAGATTGGCGAAAAGTATCCGGAATTCGAGGCCCAGTTGGTCAAAGAGGGCGGCATCGTCGAGGAGTTCGTCACCGGCGACAGGGTCCGCAGCCCGAGCGCCCAAATGCTGATCGACCCGCTCGGCACGGTCCAGATGCTCTCGACGCACGACCAGCTCCTCGGGGGCAGCCAG
>DATABX010000324.1:0-3581 GCA_036259335.1 Actinomycetota bacterium | reverse complement strand
AAGCGGGGTGCCGGCGGGGGCTTGAAGGGGCAAGCGCCGGCCGAAGGCGCCTCGACGGAACCGAAACCGGATGACCTGGCAGGGGCTGCCGGGTTGGAACCGCCGCCCCCGGGAGATAAATACCGGGTGAGCTTGTGACGAAAGGACGTACCTATGGCGAAAGACGAAGGCAAGGACCCCATGCTCGAGGGAGTCGGTAATCCGGCCCGTGAGAAGACGCTGGCCGAACGCCCGGTGAGCGACCGGGACATCGAAGAGATCCACGACGATATTGCGGACCTGCAGGACGACCTGGCCGACCTGAAGTCGCAGTCCGACGAGATCGTCTAGGCGGGCGTTTCCCCAGGAGCCATCGCGCCGGACCCGCCGGCCCGCCACTGCCTGGGGCGGCGCTAGTCGAAGTCGAAGATCACCGGCGGGCCGCTGTCCCTCTCGCTGATCTGGGCGTCCACCCGCAGAAGAGCCGATCGAACGGTTTGGCCGTAGGCGTCGACACCCAGATGCTCGAGATAGCCCGACCCCTGGTCGACGTGGTGGCGGGCCCGCTCGAAGTCTCCCAACCGGCGATAGTCGTCGGCCAGGTTCAGGTGGAGCGACGGGTAGAACGCCCGCACTGCCGCGACCGACGGGTGCGAGCGGTCCTCGCCGATCGATTCGGCCTCGGCGAGAGCCTTGCGGTCCCACTCGAGCTCGGCCTGCGGGTCGTCCTCGGTGTCCGCCAGGTAGTGGGCGGCGACGCACCGGTGAAAGACGTCCTTTTTGGCGTCGAGCTGCTCCCACATCTCAAGCAGGATCTGGCGGCCCTCGGCCCGCTCCCCCCGGCAGTACAGCCGGAAACCATGGTGTATCCGGTCCAGAGTTGGATCCTGATCGCTCAATCGGCCTCCTCGAGTCGCTGCGGATAGTCCAGGTTATCGCCCGGTCCAGGCCGGAAAATGCTCCGGTATGGAAATAATCCTCGAAAGTGGGTAGTTATAGGGTGATATGGAATTCCTAAACTGGATGTGCAACGAGTGCTTTATCGTCATGGAGGCTGCGGACGAGGGCCAGGCGGAGGAGTGCCCGCGCTGCGGCCGCGAGATGGACGAGGTCTTCATCGAGGAGGAGACCTGAAGCACGTCAGGCTCAGGGGTCCCTGGGCGAGCCCAATTTAAAGTCTGCTGACCAGCTAAATCTTCTAGTACTCCCGTTCGATGTGGGCCGTCGCCGGCCCCAGCTCCGCGAGCAGCTTCTGCAGCGACATCACCTTCATCAGGTTGCCCTTGATCTTGATCTTGCCCTCCATGAACGCGACCTGCGGGTTCAGCTCCCCCTGGTCCAACAGAACCGCGGTCTCGTAGTTCTGGGTGATGGTGATGTCGGGGTCCTCGGTGTCTCCGGAGCCCACCGAGATCTTGCCGTCGTCGATGCGGATGAAGCTGCGCTTGGTACCGATCTCGGGAAAGTCGGTGGTCACTACCTGGAGCGCAATGTTGTGGCCCTTGGCGGCTTTGGCCACGCCCTCGCTTTTGGCGAGAGCCTCGTTGACGACCTCGAAGTACTCCTCGGACTGAAACTTGACCGCCATCTGCGCTCCTTCTTTCTCGGCGCCCCCTCGCACGCGGGGGCTGCGGGGCGATCCTGTTGGCTCTGCCAGGATAGTTCACAACGCCGATCCGGGCCGCCTGCAGGCTCCGTCCCGCCCGAAGCTTAGAGTAGAGGTATGGCCCGCGGAAACCAGGTAGAGGACGACAACGCCAAGGGCGCCGGCTCGATCATCGGCCGGGTGACCGGCGGGGTGGTCGGCATCGTCGCAGTGGCCGTCCTCGGCACCCTGCTGATCACCGCGCTCGGCAACGTGGAGGGCGGCTGGCGGATCGCCGTGGCGGTCCTCATGGGGCTGGGTATCGCACGGCTCGGGATGGGTTACTTCCACTACCTGACCAACCCCCCGCCTCCGGATCAGGAGCCGGTCAGGGTGGACCCTCGGCTCCGGCTCGGCTACATCTGCGAGATGTGCGGCCTCGAGCTGGCGGTCGTGGCGGTGGCGAAGGAGCGGCCCCCCAAGCACTGCGGAGAGCCGATGGTGCTGGTCAGGCGCGAGGAGCTCTAAGCGCCCTCAGCGCCACTGCGTCGCGACGCCGAACGCGACCGCCACCGCGGCCAGCCCGCCGGTGAGGAACCAGTTGCTGTCGAGAATCGGATAGGTCGTGCTCAACAGGTAGCGGGCCATGATCGACAGGAAGCCACCGGTGATGAGCGTCCAGAAAACGTAGGGAATCCACTTCGGCGACGGCTTGGGCTTGGGCGGCGGCGGCGGGACGTAGCGGTTGCGCTTCGACTTGGACTTCGGCATGGGACTCCTCTGGATTTGTTTGTGGCCTGGACCGCATTGTATCGAGCGGTCCCACGGCAAACTTAGTGGAGTTTCAGGGGGTAGTGCTACGCTAATCACCCTATGGCTCTTCGTGCGATAGGCCGCACCTTCATCGGCGCAGGCACAATCATCCTGCTGTTCCTCGCGTACCAGCTCGTGGGGACGAACTTCGTAACCGGGCGCGCCCAGAAAGCCCTGGCCTCCGAGCTCGAGGATCAGTGGGCCGGCGGCATATCGACGGAGGAGGTAGAGCTCGGCGAGGGCGTCGCGCTCATCAAGATCCCGAAGATCGGGGTCGACGCAGTGGTCGTCGAGGGCGTGGAGGTAGAGGACCTGAAGAAGGGCCCGGGCCACTACCCGGACACCGCGATGCCCGGCCAGCTCGGCAACATGGTGATCTCCGGCCACCGGACGACCTACGGGGCGCCTTTCTACCGGCTGGACGAGCTGCAGGAGGGCGACGAGATCGTGGTCTTCGGGCCCAACGGGTCGTTCAGCTACCTGGTCACCGAGTCGAAGATCGTGGCCCCCACCGAGATCGGGGTCATCGCCCCCTCCTCGGACGCCCGGCTGACCCTCACCACCTGCCATCCCCGCTTCTCGGCGGCCAAGCGGCTGATCGTGGTGGCCCAGCTCCAGGGAACTCCGCAGGGACTTCAGCAGACCGACCCGGGTGTCGGCCCGCTGCCGGAAGCTTGAGAGAGCAGAACTAGGCGATGGCAACAGAGCGCGGCAGGAAGGTCCTGATGTGGGTGATCATCGTCCTCATCGGGCTGCCGGTGCTGTTCTACGTGTTCGAGTACGTGGTCCCGCGCTTTCTTCCCGCCAACTTCTAACCGCCGTCTGGGGAGGCCCACGGTGCGAGTGCTGCTGATCGACAATTTCGACTCTTTCGTCTTCAACCTTGCCCAGTACCTCGGCTCGCTGGGCGCCGAGCCGCTGGTGGTGCGCAACGACGCCGATGTCGAGGACCTCGTTGCCCTGAGCCCGGACGCAGTGGTCATCTCGCCCGGCCCGGGCCACCCCCGCGACGCCGGGTGCTGCGTCGAAGCGATCCACGCCTTTGCCGGCCGGGTGCCCCTGCTGGGGGTGTGCCTGGGCCACCAGGCGATCGGCCTGGCCTACGGCGGCGAGGTCGTCCGGGCGGAGGCGTTAATGCACGGGAAGACCTCGGAGATCTCGCACGGAGGTCAGGGCGTGTTCGAGGGGCTTCCCAACCCGTTCC
>DATABX010000323.1:0-5990 GCA_036259335.1 Actinomycetota bacterium | reverse complement strand
GCTTATCGGGGGGTCGATCCTCGGGTTCGTCGGCGCCCTGCTCGCGCTGCCGCTGGCGGCCGCCGCCAAGGTGGTCGTCCGGGACCTGTGGCTTCGCAACCGGCTGGAACCGGCTGAAAAGAAGAGGGCGCCCCGGCGGCGGCCGCCAGCGGCAGCGCGAGCAGGGCGCCCTCTTCTTTTCAGCCGGTTCCAGCCGGTTGCGAAGCCACAGGTCCCGCACTACCACCTTGGCGGCGGCCGCCAGCGGCAGCGCGAGCAGGGCGCCGACGAACCCGAGGATCGACCCCCCGATAAGCACTGCGACGATGACCGCGGCCGGAGACAGGTCGACCGCCTTCTTCATCACCCGGGGTGAGATCACGTAATTCTCGACCTGCTGGTAGACCAGGATGTAGATCGCAGTGATGATCGCCGTCCCGATGCTGACGAACGAGGCGACCAGAACGCACAGCACGGCCCCCACCAGGGCGCCGACCGAGGGGATGAGCGTGGTGATCGAGACCCACATCGCCAGAGCGGCCGGAAAAGGCAGCCCGATGACGAGGAAAGCGAAGAAGGCGCAGACCCCCGCAATTAGAGAGACGGTGATCTGCCCGGAGGCGTAACCGCCGATCTTCTCGGTCGCCCGGTCGAGAAGCGCCCGGTACTCTTCTCGCTTGGCCGGCGGGAACAGCGAGGAAATCCCGTCTTCGAGGACCGGCAGGTTGCTGGCGAAGTAGGTGGTGAGAACCAACAGGGTCAAAAAGCTGAAGATCCCGCTGGCGATGGCCCCGGTGACTCCGAGAAAGGTCGACAGCGAGTTCTGTGCGATGCGCGGAGCGTTGTCGGCGAGCCTCTCCAGCTGCTCGCCGATCTGGAAGCGCTCCTCCAGGTCGCCGAGAAGGCCGCCGGAGTTCCTGAGGTTTTCGATGTAGGCGGGCGCTCGCCGGGCGAAGAGGTTGATCTCGTGGGCGATCGGTGGAATGACGAGCGCAAAGAACAGCACCAAAAAGCCGAGGAGGCTGAGCAGGATCACGGCGGTGGCCGCCCCCCTGCCCATCTTGAACTTGCGCTGGAGGAAGCGGATTCCCGGGTCCATCCCGACGGAGAGGACCATGGCGATCACGATCAGGACCAGCACCTTGCGGGAGGCGTAGCCGGCGTAGATCACGCCGGCGACCAGCGCCACGCCAAAAGCGGCTTTTGCGTAGTGGACGACCGTCGATTCCGGATTCGGGCTCACGGAGGCATTCTGTGTTAAACGATTGGGCAAAGCCAGTACGAGGCGAGGAGGTCGGGTGGAGCTCGGTTACGACGAAGCCGGCGAAGGGGAAGTACTCCTGCTGGTCCACGGCTTTCCGATCGACCGGCGGATCTGGCGGCACCAGGTCGGCGGGCTGTCGGGCGTACGCCGGGTGTTGGCGGTCGACCTTCGGGGGCGGGGCAGAAGCCCGGTGCCGGCAGAGGGCGGCTGGACCATCGACGACCACGCCGAGGACCTGGCCGACACCATCGCGGCCCTCGGAGTCGACGCCGTCGACCTCGGCGGGATCTCAATGGGCGGCTACATCGCCTTCGCCCTGCTCCGCCGCCACCCCGAGCTGGTCCGATCGCTGATCCTGGTGAGCACCCGGGCCACCGCCGACCCGCCCGAGTACCGGACCGGCCGGGTGACCACCGCCGAGCGGGCCCGCCGCTTCGGCACCCGGGCCCTCGCCGGCTCGATGCTGCCGAACCTTCTGGCCGAGGGGGCGCCGGAGCCGGTCCAGGACGAGGTGCTGGCGATGTTCGATGCGGTCCCCGCCGAGACCTCGGCCAACGACTCGCTGGCGATGAAGGACCGGGCCGACTCGACGCCGATGCTGGGGTCGATCAAGGTCCCGACCCTGGTGATCGAGGGGGCCGGCGAGCAGCTTCTACCCGCCGGGAGCGCCAGGGCGATGGCCGAGGCGATCCCGGGCGCCCGCCTGGCGTCGATCCCCGGAGGTGGCCACTTCGTGCCGTTCGAGAACCCGGAGGGTGTAAATGAAGCGATTCGGAGGTTTCTCAATCGGTCGGGCAATTAACTTAGGCGGAAGCCTGCTCCTCCCGAGCTGGTGAGTTGAGTCGCCTCGTCCTCTCAACCGACGCTTTCAGTGCTTCCATCAAGTCAAGTAATTCAGGTCGTTCCAGCGCTACGGCGAAGTCGGAAGGAGCCGTCTGGGCTTCGTCCAGCGCTCTGGCCCGAACCTGCTGTACTCGCTGAAAAGAGATACCGAGCAATTCGGAGACGTCCCGGAGGCTAAGCGGTAGACGGCCGAAGGAGAGCGCTTTTATTGCATCCACGGTAGCCAGAGTCGCGAATTCTTGGAGCTCGGCCGCCTCACCCCTCAACTCTCGAGCCGCGTCGGCCAAGGTCTTGAGGTCTGCCGGCAACTCGACTTTGTCGGTGATCAACAGATCGCGTTCGTCGGTATCGAGGACCAGAGCGAGTGCTTGTCTTATGTTCTTTCGGGCAGCAGCCAGGCTCCGACCATGGCTGTGTGCGCCCTTAACCTCAGGAACTCGGACGAACCAGCTTCCGTTGTCATCCATCTGATATATGGCCTCGTACATGACCTTACTCATGTAACCAACCCTTCCCGAGACAAGGCTCCAAGTCCCTTTCAATAGCTCTGAGCAGTCCCGAACCCAAGTCTCCCGGATGCACAGGAACAACGGTGGAGCAGCTATGCCCCTTCCCAGCGCACTTAATTAAAATGTGTGACCCCTTTTGGCGAACGCGAACACAGTGCTTCGCTGAATCTATTCGTCTGAGCACCTCACGGGCTCGCATTCGTGCAGTCTAGAACCTAGACGGTACTCCGTCCTGTCACTAGACAGCAAATACGAAGACACCATTCTTTGCTCAAGCCAGCGTGAACGCCCGGCGGGTGTGCCGGAAATAGCCCACGTTCAGGCAGTGGGTGCGGCCGATGTGGGTCGACGAGCACAGCGGCTGGTGGATGTGGCCGAAGAACGCCTGCCGCGGCT
Source organism: Actinomycetota bacterium (assembly GCA_036259335.1). GTDB lineage: Bacteria > Actinomycetota > CADDZG01 > JAHWKV01 > JAHWKV01 > JAJCYE01. The sequence goes on along the minus strand of DATABX010000323.1, from coordinate 2,999 downwards.
GGACCCGCTTGATGTAGTCGAGCAAGCCTGCCGAACCCCGCTCGTGGCGGTTGGCGAGCACGTCGAAGGTCAGCTCCGGGATGTCGGGCGGCACGTGGGAGCAGATGACGTCCACCTCGCCGAGGCCGTCGAGCTTGGCGTTGTACTCCTCCTCCGGGACCTCGCCTTTGATCTTCAGCGGCGTCGGCAGCCCGCCCCCGACGAAGCCGATGCGCATTCCCTCCAGCTCGATCACCCTGCCGTCGACCATCTCCACGTTGGGCGGCAGCAGCTCGTGGGCGACCGGCGGGGAGTCGACGTTGCCGAGGATCAGGTAGGTCTTTTTGGGAAGGACCCGGTAGACCTCCCGGTACGCCTTGGCGAAGGCCTGCTCGAACTTGGCGGCGATCTCAGCCTCCCGGCCCTTGCGTCTCAGGGCCATCACGCTGCGGGCCTCCTCGAACCGGCGCTGGGCTCGCAGTCCGATCACCTCCAGGACTGCGTCGAGCCCGAAGATCTCCACCAGGATGCCGTCCCGGGTGGTGTAGTCGATGACGTTGATGAGGTCGCCGAGCAGCAGCAGGGTGTCGTCGGGATGGACCTCGTCGGCCAGGGCCTGCGCCGCCCCGTGCAGATCCGATACGACTTTGATGGCCACCGGGGTGGCTAGCCGCCGAAGCGGCGGATGCGGGCCGAGTACTCCAAAACGGTGTCCAGCACGTCCTGATCGGTCAGATCGGGAAAGAACTTCGGAGTGAACACCAGCTCGGCGTAGGTGGATTGCAGCGGCAGGAACCCCGACGACCGGAACTCGCCCGAGGTCCTCCACACGATGTCCGGGTTGGGATGGGGCTGGTTGGCGGTGTCCAGGAAGTCCTGGACGTTGAGCTCCCCCGGGTCCTGGCCGGTGAGCCGCGCCTGGTCGAACATCCGCTCGATCGCTCGCTTGACCTCGTCGGCGCCGCCGTAGTTGATCGCCAGGTTGACGACGTTGCTCTCGAAACCCCGGGTCTTCTGCTCGATGTCGACCAGGGCCTCCCGCAGGCTGTCGGGCAGTCCGTCGGGGAACCCGGCCGCGGCCGCGGCCTCCTGGGACCCGTCCGGCACTCCCTCCAGGCGGCCGACGTGGATCACCCGGACCTGCTCCTCGATCGCCTCCGGCAGCAGATCGGCGATCCACTCCTCGTACAGGGCCAGAAGCGACGCCACCTCCAGCGGGGACCGGCGCCAGTTCTCGGTGGAGAAGGCCCAGAAGGTGGCGGTGTGGATGCCGATCTTGCGGCAGTAGCGGGAGAGCTGCTTGGCGACCTCGAACCCGGCACGGTGGCCGGAGGTCACGGACTCGTTGCGGGCGGCCGCCCACCGGCGGTTTCCGTCGGGGATGATCGCCAGATGTCTCGGGATACGGGCGCCGGCAGGAAGGGCTGCCTCCGCCTGGGGCGCCTCGGGGGCGCCTTTCAAGGGACGGGGACCCTGTCGACTATCAACCGGGTGAGCCTTTCCAGGCTGGATCGGGCCTCGCACTGCGGAGTTCGCTCCAACGCCGCGAGCGCTTCGTCGACGTAGCTTGCCGCCTTGGCGATCGCCCGGTCGAACCCCCCGGTCTGGAAGGTGATGTCCCGGAAGGCGTCAACGTCGACCGAAGGCGTGCCGAGCAGCTTGGCGGTGGAGGGGTCGGCCTCGACCGCGTAGATCACCGGCAAGGTGTACACCCCGTCCCGCAGGTCGGTGCCGGGAGGCTTGCCCAGCTCCTGCTCGCTCGCGGTCAGGTCCAGCAGGTCGTCGGCAACCTGGAAGGCGTACCCGAACGCCCAGCCGAAATCCTTCAGCGCCTGGACCTCGTCGTCCGGGCAGCCGGCGAGCCGTGCCCCCAGCCGGACCGAGACCTCCAGCAGCGAGGCGGTCTTCCCGCCGATGGTGGCGAGATACTGCTCCTCGCTGCGGGTGGCGTCGTAGGTGGAGCTCAACTCGTTCACCTGGCCCTGTACCACCTGGGCGATTGCGTCGGCCAGCGCCGCCGGCACCTCTCCGCCGACCTGGGCCGAGATCCACGAGGCCCGGGCGAACAGGTAGTCGCCGGCCAGGATCGCAACCTTGTTGCCCCAGGTCTCGTTGGCGCTCGGCACCCCGCGGCGCTTGTCCGCCTCGTCGATGACGTCGTCGTGGTACAGGGTCGCCAGGTGGGTCATCTCGATGGCGGCCGCAGTGATGTCGACGTTGTGGTTGGCGCCGGAGCCGAAGTTGGCACCGAAGATGCCCAAGGCCGGGCGCAGGCGCTTGCCGCCGGCGCGGGTCAGGTAGGTGGTGGACTCGGTCAGGAATGAGGTGGCCGCCGAGGAGATGTCGTAGATGATCTCCTCGATCCGGGCCAGGTCCGGCCCGATCGTGGCCAGGACCGATCCGACTTCGTCTCTTGAGAGTGGCTCCATTGTCCGGTTGGTTCCTTCTTTCTAAATTCGGTTATATGCCGCAGACCTGGATCAGGACCTCCCGGTCACGGGCCCGGTCGAACTCGACAAACATTACCCGCTGCCACTCCCCCAGCATCAGCATTCCTTCGCTGACCGGGATGTACTCGGAGACTCGTCCCGCCATCAGGTAACGAAGATGGGCGTGGGCGTTTTTCGTCTCGTCCGGATGCATGTTCTCGGTGCGGACGGTGAAGTCGTCGTGCAGGTAGCCGTCGCCCTCGGGGACCAGCCGCTGGAACGTGCAGGCTATGTCCCGCAGCAGCCCCGACTCCTTCTCGTTCACGACCAGGCCGCACGTGGTGTGTGGCGAGTAGACCAGAGCGTAGCCCTCCTCTATGCCCGAGGAGATCAACACTTTTTCGACATCGGCCGTGATGTCGATGACGTCAAATTCCTGACAAGTTGCGATCTTGAGCCTGTCACGGTGCACTATCAACGTTGGTATCGCTTTCTCTAGGTGACGCTTGCCGGCAGGGGAAAACGGATGTCCTCGGTGGCCACCCTCACTTCTTCGACGTCGTCGATTCCCTGGCTTGCCAGGAAATCGAC
>DATABX010000322.1:0-2662 GCA_036259335.1 Actinomycetota bacterium | reverse complement strand
CCTGCACGTAGACCCCGCGCAGCCCTCCGAGCCCGGTGTAGAGCGCGCGGTCGATCATCATGCAGGCGCCGGTGACCCCGGTCACCGGCCGGGTGACGTTGGCCGGCGGGAAGGACCCGCTCAGCCCCTGGAAGTGGTGGGCGTTGTGCCAGGAGCCGGTCTCCGCCGAGTGCCGGAAGTACATCCCGGCGTGCTGCAGCGACCCCTCGGCGTAGAGCAGCTTCGGCCCGAGCGCCCCGATCCCCTCCTTTTGTTCGTAGAACCGGGCCATCCGGCCCAGCCACCCGGGCCGCCTGGGGATCACGTCCGAGTTCATGAGCAGCAGCCGGCGGCCGGAGGCGATCGACGCCCCGGCGTTGTTCGCCGCGGAGAACCCGGAGTTGCGGTTGAGGACCGCCACCCGGAACGACACGCCGTAGAGCCCGTACAGGTCGCGGGCCGAGGCGGTGAGCTGGTCGGCCAGCTCCGGCGAGTCGAGCACGTAGATCAGGTCGGTGTGCGCCAGGTCGGCGTCGTGCAGGAACTCGGCTAACTGGTACTCCAGAAAGTCGATCCGCTTGTACAGCGGGACGACTATCGACACCTCGGGATCCGCCGGCCGGGGCCCGTACTCGTTCAGCTGGGCGATCTCGACGCCGGCCGCCAGCTTCTCCTGCACCCGGCTGACCGCCGGGAAGGTGTGCTGCCACAGCAGGCGCTCGGAGTACCGGTCGTGGACCAGGTCGCCCATCAGGGCGGTGCGGACCTCGTGGACCTCGTCGGCCACTGCGGGGGCCGGCGCTTCCACCGAGCCGCCGGCGCCGTCGAACATCATGAAGACCCAGCCCTCGGCCAGGATGCTGGGCACCGGAAGCTCGAAGTAACCCAGGAATCCCAGCCGCTCCTGACCCTGGCCCGAGCCGTAGAGCGCGGCGACGTCGGGCCGGGCGTACCGAACCAGACGGCCGGTCAGGTCGACGGTCCGGCCCTCGGGCGACACCGCTACCAGGCTGGAGATCTCCGCCTCGGCGTCGCGCATCCAGCCCCTCACGTAGAACGAACGGTCGTCCACCGCGAACAGTGCGTCGAGGTGGAGGGCCTTGGGGATGTGCTGGTCGACGTAAGACGTGGCCAGGCGCTCCCGCAGGATCTCCCGGATCCCGAACAGCGTCTTGGCCAGCGGCACCCGTGCCGAGCCTTCGCACCGGCACAGGCCGCAGGTCAGCAGGTCCAGGCAGCGGTGCCGGGCCACCGCGTCGAGCGCGGAGAGCCTCATCGCCAGCTCCGCCGGGGTCACCAGGCTGTCCTGGAGTACCGCCGGGTCCAGGGTGAGCCGCACCGGACCCAGGTCCAGCCGGCGGCGCCTTCCGAGGTCGTCGCCGCCCACCAGCGCGAGGAACCCGGTCCCCCGGCCTCCGGCCGGGGCCTGCGGGAAGGTGATCGCCGGCGCGGTGGTCACGCCGGTGGTCGACTCCCGGTAGCCGGGGATGCGCGGCAGGGCCGCCCGGGTGCTGCCCTTGACCACCAGCTGGCCGTCGGACAGCCGGCAGGCAAAGTCCAGCTCGCCGGGCACCCTCCCCGCCGCGGCACCCGAGGCGCGGCGGGAGGCCGTCACCTCCGCCAGTTCAACTACCGACATAAGCGATCCCCCTTCTCGATTCGCTGCCCAGCAGCTCGGAGTAGATCCGGGTGAGGTTGCCGGCGTGGGCCTGCAGGGTGTGGACCTCCGGGATGCCGGCGTGCAGCCGTTCCCACAGGCCCTCGCCGGTCACGGCCTGGACGATGGCGTCCGCCAGGCTCTCGGCGTCGCCGGCGCTAAAGTGCAGGCCGTTGACGCCCGGGGTCACCTTCTCCGCCATCCCGCCGATGTCGCTGCAGATCACCGGCCGCCGGTTCTGGAACGCTTCCTGGATCACCAGCGGCGAGTTCTCCCACCACCGGGAGGGGACGATCACCCAGTCCACCGCCGCCATGAGGGCGGCGAGCTCGTCGGGACGGTACCGGCCCTTCATCGTCACGCTTCCTGCGCCGGCATCCATCAGGCCGGCGAACCGCTCCTGGAACGCCTCGGTCTGGTACTCCAGGTTGGCGCCGTGCAGGAAAAGGGAGGGCGGTGGGTCGAACTCGCCGACCCGTTGGTCGTCCTGCAGCAGCTTCATCGCCTCGACCGCCAGGTCGGTCCCCTTGAAGTGGCTGAACTGGCCGAAGAATCCGAACCGCGTCCGGGGCCGGACCGGTCCGGATTCGATCGCCGCCGCCCAGGGCCTGCCGTTCTCCTCGAACCGGATCCGGTCCCGGTCGATCCCCCAGGCGACGTAGCGCTCGAGCAGGAACCGGCTGGGAGCGACGAACAGGTCGACCAGCGCCAGGTGCGACTTGATGAACCGCTCGCGCAGGAAGAAGTCCTGCGACGATCGTTCGGGGAAGCACTCGTGGCACCGCCGGGGCGAGGCGTGGTCGCACAGGGAGCCGTCCCGCCGGATCATCTGGCCGTCGTTGAAGCAGATCGGCAGGTACTCGTGGAGGGTGTAGACGATCGCGGCCTCGGGAAGGGTCCGCCGGACCTCGGTGATCATGTCCAGCCCCAGGAAGATGGTGTGCTGGAAGTGCACGACGTCCGGCCGGTAGGCCAAAAGGAAGGCCCGGAAGTGCTCGGTGTACATCTGCTTGGAGGTGAGGGTGG
>DATABX010000321.1:0-6818 GCA_036259335.1 Actinomycetota bacterium | reverse complement strand
CATCCCGGCGCACTGGGCGAGCTCGGTCTCCAGGCGGCGCTGGCCGAACCGGCCCTCCTGTCCCCGGGCCTCGGTCACGCCGTCGGTGTACAGGACCAACGTCTCGCCCGGGTACATCGCAAAGAGCTGGTCGGCCAGGTTCGGCTCGGGCGTCACACCGATCAGCGTGCCCGGACGGCCCTTGGGGCTCCCCCGGCCCTCCCGGTCCAGCAGGAGCGGGGGTGGGTGTCCGGCCCGGCCCAGCGTGACGTGGATGCCCCCCGGCGCCCGCCTCATCCGGCAGTAGGCCACGGTGATGAAGCGCTCCGCGTATCCGCTCTGCAATACCAGCTGGTTCAGGAAGGCCAGGATCCGGCGGGGCTTGCGGAGGTTGACGTTGGCGGCGCGGATGGTGTGGCGGGCGAGTGCGGACAGCGCCGCCGCCTCGGCCCCCTTTCCGCACACGTCGCCGATCACCGCCGACCACCCCTCGTCCGGGCTGCCCGGCTGGAAGACGTCGTAGAAGTCGCCGCCGACCTCCGCTCCCTCGCCTCCGGCGTTGTACCGGGCGGCGATGTCGAGGCCGGGGATTTCCGGCAGGGCCGCCGGGAGCAGGCTCTTTTGCAGGGTGACCGCCATGTCCCTGCTCGACTCGAACATCTTGGCGTTGTCGAGCGCCAGCGCCGCCCGTCGCGCCAGGTCCTCGGCCATTGCGGGGACCACCGTCAGGTCGTTCCCGTAGCTGCCGTCTTCGGCCACCAGGGTGAGTGCTCCGAGGCACGACCGGGCGACGATCGGGACCGACAGGCACCAGCGCAGGTTCCGCTCCCGCAGCACTGCGAAGTTCTCTTCGTTGCCGGCGATCACCTGCAGCTCGTAGTCGGTGGCTTCCGGAATGAGGACCGGCTCGCCGGTCTGGACGACCCGAATTGCCGGGTGGGGGGTGCCGGACACCGGGCTCACGCGCTCCATCGAGGCCGCGAACTCGAGGTCGCTGGCCCGGCTTCCCACCCTCGCCAGCCGACCATCGGGCTCCACCATGTCGACCAGCGCCAGCTCCGCCAGCGCCGGTACCGCCGCCCGGCCCAGCACCTCGATGGCCGCCCCGGAGTCCATCGCCGCCGACAGCATGGTGCTCGCGGTGAGCAGGAAGCGGTAGCGCTGTTCTGCCAGCGCGGTCTCCGATCGAGTGCTGGGCCCGTCGATCTTCATGGGGCTAGGAGCTCACTTCCTGCACCGCGCAATGTCGGGTTACCGCTCAACCGGGCGCGTAACCTGCTGAAACGTTGGGTCAACCCTACGACTGCCCCAGGTAGCGCGCCACCAATACCAGGGCATCGTCCTTGGCCATCCAGTGGTCCTCGAGGATGTTGTCGGCGATCTGCTGCACGGTGCCTCCCAGGCGAAACTCCTCGTGGAAGCGGTTGCTGAGCCCGTCGGTGGACAAGATGATCAGGTCTCCTCGCGACAGGGGAAGCGTGGTGGTGCTGAGCCGGGGCATGGCGTGGCCGACGACCCCGCCCCGGAGCGGAGGCGCCTGCCGGAGAAGCGAGGCCGCCGGGTCGGCGTGCCACAGCCGGCCCTCGATGTTGCCGACCCCGGTCCAGCTCATCGTCTCCTCCGCCGCGTTCACCTTCATCACGGTCATCACCGCCCCCCGGGTGCGCCGGAGCGTCTCGTGGCACTGGGACAAAACGACCTCGACCGGCTCGTCGGCGCACTCCCGGACCACCTCGCCGGCCTTGGCCGCGGCTGCCGCAGCCTCCTCGCCGTGGCCCAGGCCGTCGATGACCGCGATCAGTACCCCGTCGTGGCTGGGTGCGACCACGCCGAGGTCGCCGGACTCGGCCTCGCCCGGCAGGGCCGCCCCCGCGACCGCCCAGTTGAGGTACCCGAGGTCACCGGTCACAGGCCGCGGGTCCACTTCTTCATCACCACCGTCGTCCCTTCGGCCACCTGCGAGAAGATGGAGAACTCGTCCATCAGGCGCCGTGCGCCCGGCAGCCCGAGGCCCATGCCGGTACCGGTGGTGTAACCGTCGCGCATCGCCAGGTCGATGTCCGGGATCCCGGGTCCCGAGTCCCGGGCGACGACCATCACGCCGGCTCGACCCCCCTCCGACACGGGGCAGACCACCACCTCACCATGGTCGGCGTAGCGGATGATGTTGCGAGCAACCTCGGAGATGGCGGTGGAGATCATCGTCAGGTCGCTGCCGGTGAACCCCACCTGCTCGGCGATCCTGCGTCCGGTCTGGCGGGCGATCAGCACGTCGGCGTCCGAACGGACCGCGACGGTCTCCTCCCCCGCAATCTCCGAGGTCAGGTCAGGTGATTCAGGAATGCGAGGCCCTCCTCCAGGTCCAGGGCGGTGTTGACCTCCTCCAGATTCGTTCCAAGCTGCACCATGGCGTACGCAACGTCGGCCTGGATGCCCACCAGGACCGTCTCGGCGCCGCGCAGCTTGGTCATGTATGCGATGTTTCGCAGGGAGCGGGAGGCGAACGAATCCATGACGTCGAGGGCCGTGACGTCGATGATGATGCCCCGGGAGCGGTAGCGGCCGACCTGCTCCATGAGGTCGTCGCGCAGCGAGATCATGTCGCTGTCGGTCAGGGCGGACTGGATGGACGCGATGAGGTACTTGCCCTGCTTGAGGATCGGGACGGCCATCCCTAAACCCTAACGCCCCGCTTCAGCGGAGCTCCACCGCAAGCGACTCCACCCGCCGCACCTCGTAGCCGAGCAGCCGCTCGGCCTCCTCGATGCCTCCCTGGAGGTCTCCGACCGCGTTCATCTTGCTGAGGTCGACTCCGATCGTGACCAGGGTCTGAGCGATCTCGGAGGAGAGACCGGTGATGATCACGCTGGCGCCCATCAAACGGGACGCCTCGACTGTTTGAACCAGGTTGTTCGCCACGGTGGAGTCGATCTGGGGCACACCGGTGATGTCGATGACCACAACCTTCGCCCGGTTGGTCCGGATGCCCCGCAAAAGCTGCTCGGTCACCTGGCGGGCCCGCTGCGAGTCGAGCACGCCGATGATCGGCAGGATCAGCAGCCGCTCCCGCACCTGCAGCACCGGCGTGGACAGCTCGCGGATCGCCTCCTGTTGCTGGCGGATGACCCGCTCGCGCTCCTGGACGAAGGACACGCCCACGGTGTTGGCGATCCGGTTGGCCGCCGGCTCGTACACGTCGAGCACCCGGTTGAGCAGGTCGAAGTCGGCCTGGTACTTCTCGAACAGGGACCGGGCCAGCACGTCCCGCAACAGCAGCACGATGCCCAGGACCTCGTGGGTCTCCTCCCCTCGGGGAATGATCCGCTCGGAGAGGTTGCGTGCGTAATCCTGGAGGGCCTCGACGCTTCCGGTCTCGAGCACCTCGACGAAGTTGTCGTAGACCGAGGTGGCTTCGGAGAAGATCTCCTCCGGGGTCATGGCCGTCAGCAGCTGGGCGTCGGTGATCCGCCGGGCCCACTCCTCACGAAGCTGGGTGCGGTTCTCCCGCAGGTGGGCGACCAGCTCCCGAAGCAGGGCGTCCATCCGGTTGGATTCGTAGGGCGACGCCGGGGGCGGGGTGGGGGTTCGGTTGGTGGCCATGTGTTGCGTTCCTCCGGGGCTTGGGTGTCCCTCGGCCCGTCGAATTGGTGAGCCGAAACGGGTTTGAGAGGCACGGTACCAAGGGCTAGGGGCCGACTTCAGGAATCTACCACCAATGGCTCAGACGCCCGTTGCCGCCCCGGTCGAAAGGCCCGAAGTGGGAAAAATCAATGCCAGTAAGGGGGCGAAGATCGTTTGGCAAAGCAACTAACGGGAATGTAGTTGTTGCTGAAAAGCGCTGAGCCCCGATCAAGAACTCCGTTCGTCAGGTGAGTTGGCAGAGGCCCGGAGGAGCGCCTGTTGGTTGGCACCCTGGAAGGGGCTTGGTGGTGAGACCGCTGATCGAGAAAAGTTTGGTGGCTCGGCCCACTGCCGCGTCCGAGGCGCGAAAGCACCTGGCGGCCATCGCCGACAAGGTTCCCCCCGAGAAGTTCGACGACCTGCGCCTGCTCGTCAGCGAGTTGGTGACCAACAGCGTCAAGTACTCCGGCAAGGGGATGGGGGACGCGGTGCTGGTGGGTTTTGCGGTCAAGATGGAGCCCGGCCGCCTGCGGGTAGAGGTCGCGGACGCCGGCAAGGGGTTCCAGAAGCATGTGACCCCGATGCGGCCGGACCAGCAGTCCGGTTGGGGACTGAAGATCGTCGACCAGCTGTCCGACCGCTGGGGGGTGGACGCCCGGAACGGGTCCGGCTCTACGGTCTGGTTCGAGATCGACCTGTAGGAGGCGCCGGCCCCAGGGCTTTTCACCCCGGGGCCAGAGAAATTCGTTCTATACGGTGCCGGGGGCCTGCAGCCCGGTCTCGGACCCTCCACCCTCGGTGAAGTCCTGCTCTTCGTTGGTGGGCGTTACCTGCCCTTCCGGGTTGACGCCCTGGGGGTAGTCGGTGCCTTCGGGCACGTCGACCGCCATGTGCTCCGGCCGGTGCATCCCTTTGGGGGTGATGACCGGATCGCCTGCTGCATCCTTCTCTTCCTCAACCATTTCGGACCTCCGTCGGATGTGGTGGTGTCACCGGTCCGGTTGCTACCCACCGGCAGGTCCCGACAAACGAGCTGACGCCCCGGGTCAGGCCTGCTCTTTGGAGTACAAGCGCAGATAGGTCTGCAGGCTGGTGGTCACGTCGGAGAGGTAATGGCGCTTCAGCCGGGGGTCGAGCTCCAGCGCCTCGCGCCACTGCTCGCACCGGTCCTCCATCAGGCGGAACCACAGCAGGGCGTCGTCGTTGACCACCATTCGGGGGCACACCAGTAGGAACCGGGTCCCCACCTGCGCCCGCTCGAGCAGGGGGATCAGCCCCACCTCGGGCGTGGCTTCCGACATGCGCGCGGTCGCGTCCCGCCAGTCCACCACCTCCGGTCTCGGCTGGGGCCCGGTTGCGTTGGCGAAGTTCAGCCCGCCGGGCAGGTAGTAGTCCAGTACCGGAAGCTCCTCCATCTGGATGGCGATCACCCAGTCGCCCCGGCTCAGCATCGGCCCGACCGCCTCGGCGAGCGGTTGCACGTCTCCCTTGCCGTTGGCCCCGTTGACGTTCGGGGAGCTGAGCGCCGAGGCCAGCGGCTGTATCCAGAAGAACAGGACCAGGCCCAGCGCCACCAGCCCCCGGCCACCCTCCCGGCTCAGCCCGGCGGCGGCCACGATCAGCAGCGGCGCCAGGAAGATGCCGAAGTACCGGTAGGTCCAGCCGGGGTTGACCTGGGACGCCAGCCAGCCACCGATCACGGTCACGACCGGCAGCACCACCGCGGCGGCCACCGCGGCCGCCTCGCCGCTACGGCTTCGAAGCATCGCCACCAGACCGGCGCCTCCCCCCAGGATCACTGCGACCAGCGAGCGCTGGTCGCCGAGCACGGCGGCAATCGCGCCGGTTATCTCACCGGCGCTCGGAGTGAGCGACCAGGGCGCGGCGGTGTGGGTCGCCTGGTAGAGCAGCGTCGGAACCCAGGGAAGCCAGAGCAGGCCGGCGACGCCGAATCCGGCCAGGAAGTCGGTGGCCAGGCGGCGCCGGTCCTTTGCGAGAACCAGGCAGGGCACGGTCGCGGCAACCAGCCCGGCGACGAAGAACACCGCCCAGTTGTGGGTGTAGAGCATAAGATCGGTGCCTAGGACGAAAGGCGCGAGCCCCCGGCGGTTCCCGAACGCGAAGACCTCGAGGAAGGCGAGGGTGGTACCCAGCGCCAGGAGCACCAGGAGGGTGTACATCCGGGTCTCGGTGCTGTAGGTGACGAGGTAGGGGTTGGCGGCGAACAGCACTGCCGCGATGACCCCCGCCCGGCGGCCGAACCGGCGCCTCACGCCGAGGTAGGCGGCGGGGATGCACGCCAGGGCGAATCCCAGCGACAGCAGGTGGGTGGCGGCCTCCGAGGACCCGAACAGCTTCACCCAGAAGTGCAGGATCAAGTAGTAGAAAGGCGGTGATCCGTCGAGCCGGAGCATCGCAGGGATGCGGGTCCAGCCGTGGGAGGCGATGCCCACCGAGATCCCCTCGTCGATCCAGAAGTGGTCGGCCAGGTCGGGCCACCGGGTGGCTGCGGCGGTTGCAACCAGTGCCACCACCAGGACCGCCGGGTGCCGTCCTGCCAGCTCGAGCAGCCGTCTCCACGACGGAGGGGCCGAAAGCCAGCGCCGGACGCCGAGGGGCGCGGGCGCCGGCTCGAGCGCGCCCCCGGTCAGCGAAAAGGTCGCCCGGGCGATCAGGTACCTGCCTTGGCTCTGCGGCGGGCCACCTCTTCCCGGACCGCCGGCGCGACCTCGGTCCCGAACAGCTCGATCGACCGGAGGATCTTGTCGTGGGGCATGGTCCCGACGCTGAACTGTACGAGGAACCGGTCGTGGTGGAAGATGTCCCACTGGAACAGGATCTTGTCGATCACCTGCTGCGGGGTGCCGACGAAGTCCGATCCCCTAAGGGTGGCGCTCGTCTCGTAGTCGGCTTTGGTCATCGGCTGCCAGCCGCGCTCCTTGCCGATGCGGTTCATGGTGTCGGCGACGTAGGGAAACGACTCGTCGATCGCCTCCCGGGCCGACCCGGCGATGAAGCCGTGGGAGGCGATGCCCACCGAGATCCCATCGTCGATCCAGAAGTGGTCGGCCAGGTCGGGCAACCGGGTGGCCGCGGCGGTTGCAACCAGAGCCACCACCAGGACCGCCGGGTGCCGTCCTGCCAGCTCGAGCAGCCGTCTCCACGACGGAGGGGCCGAAAGCCAGCGCCGGACGCCGAGGGGCGCGGGCGCCGGCTCG
>DATABX010000320.1:0-4518 GCA_036259335.1 Actinomycetota bacterium | reverse complement strand
TACCGGATTCCGCTCCAGCGGGGTGCGCAGAGCAACGTCTACGACACCGTCAACTAGCAAGCTTCGTCCCGGGCGCAGGAACTCTCCTGCGCCCGTGGCATGTCCGGAACCCGTTGGTCCAGGCATCGAACGGCCCGTAATCTGATGAACTCCACCGGCTCTCCCTCCTCCAACCGCCTCGCCGGCGCCGCAAGCTCCTACCTCAGCCGATCGGCTTCGCAGCCGGTCGACTGGTATCCGTGGGACGGTCAAGCGTTCAACCGGGCCGCCGAGCTCGGCCGGCCCCTGATCGTCTCGGTCGGCTACGCCACCTCACACCAGTGCGCAGCAGCCGACGCCCTATTCGATGATCCCGAGGTGGCCAGGGTCGTCAACGACAACTTCGTCGCGGTGAAGGTCGACCGCCAGGAGCGCCCGGACATCGACGCCCACCTGACGAAGCTGGCGGGGGCGCTCAACCCGGATACGTCGCCCCCCCTGACCGTTTTCTTGACCCCCGAAGGAGGCGTGTTCGGCTCCCGTCCCCCGGTTGTCGGCGACTCGGCCGGCGATCTGCGATCCAATCTGGAGCGGATTGCCCGGGAGTGGTCGGAAAACCCCGAGGAGACCCGACGACGGGCGAGCGAAGCCGTCGAGACGCTTCGCCGCTCTGCCGCTGAAGCACCCCACGGGGAGCCGGTCGGCCCGCCGCTGCTCCAGCAGGCGGTCTTCGCTCTACAGGCGGCCTTCGACGACACCAACGGCGGCTTCGGGGAGGCGCCCCGCACAGCCCAGGCGCCGGCGGTCGAGTTTATGCTCCGGGCGGCCGGCAGGGGAGTGGCACGGGCGGCGACCGTCAGCGACTCGACCCTGCGCAACATGGCCAAGGGGGGCATCTACGACCAGATCGGCGGGGGATTCCACCACCTGGCGGTCGACCGCACGTGGCGGGTGCCCCGGTTCGAGAAGCTTCTCGTGGACAATGCGCTGCTCGCCCGGGCCTACCTCCACGCCTGGCAGCTCGGCAAAGACGAGATGTTCAGCCGCATCGCGCTCGAAACGCTCGAGTACCTGATGCGCGACCTTTCCGACCCGGCGGGCGCCTTCTACGCCGGGCAGTCGGCCGATAGCGACGGTACGGAGGGGGCCTTCTACACCTGGAGCCACGACGAGTTCATTCGGGTCGCCCCGGACGCAGCGGGCGCCTTCGGCGTGACCAAGAGCGGCAACTTCCGGGGTCGCAGCGTCCTCAGCCTGATGGGGGACACGGTTCCGGGCGCCGCCCAGGCGGCGCTGCTGAAGCGCCGAACCGAGCGGGCCCATCCGGAGGTCGACGACCAGGTCCTCACCTCATGGAACGGCCTGGCGATCGCAGCGCTCGCCGAGGCCGGCGCGGCACTGGACCGGCTGGACCTGGTAGAGGCCGCCCGCCGGGCGGCGTCCACTCTCCTGCTCCGCAACCGGCACGTGGCATCGGGCAAGCTGTGGCACACGCACCCCGACGGGGACAACGCGATTCCCGGGCTGCTCGAGGACTACGCCTACCTGGCCGAAGGGCTGTACACCCTCTGGGAGGCCACCTTCGAGCCGGAGTGGATCACCACCTGCGAGGAGCTGGTCCGCCGGATGATCGACGACTTCTGGGACCCGGCGGGCGGGCTATTCTCAACGCCGGCCGGATTTGACGACCGGGTCCCCCGCATCAAGGACAGCGTCGACGGCGCCGGACCGAACCCGGCATCGGTGGCGTCGGTGCTGCTCGGCAAGCTGGCGGTCCTCACCGGCAACCAGGACTATCGCCGCAGGCAGATCGCCATCGCCGAGGACGCGGCACCCGCGGTTCAGGGCCGGTTCCTGGAGTCGTCCGGGATGCTCTCGGCGATCGACGCCCTGCTGGCGAGGCCCACCGAGATCGTGGTTCTCGGCTCCACCTCCGATCGGCGGACCCGCGAGCTTCGCAAGGCGATCTGGGTGCGCTACCTGCCGAACAAGGTTTGCGCCGGGGCGCCGCCGCTCATTCCGTTCCCGATTCTGGAGGGCAAAGAGCCGGTGGGCGACGCGCCGACCGCCCACATCTCGCAGGGCGGCGTTCGCAAGCCGCCTGTGCTGGCGCCGGAGGATTTCGACACCGCCCTCAAGTTCTGGACCAGCCCGTCCGAAGGGCAGGTCAACCGGGTGACGACCTTGATCAACAACGCCCTGCAGCTCCGCCACTTCCTGGACAACCTGCAGAACCCGGCGTGGATCGAGCCGCTGCGGGACGCCGGTCTATTCGAGACCCCTCCGCCGCCGATCTACGACTTCGCCGAGGGCACCGTCGGCTCGCCGCCCTGGGCGCAGTCCAAGTACCTCGCCCGGATGGCCCCCTTCAGTCCCGAGGCGGTGCACGAGGTGGCCCTGTCGGTGCCGTACGCCGAGAACGTGCAGGTCCACGAGGACCTGGCCGACGTCGCCCTGGCGCTTCCGCCGGATCTGGCCGCCCGCTTCGTTCCCAAGGTGCGGGACTGGCTGCGCTCGCCCTACCTGCTCCACCTCCCGGAGAAGCTGGGCAGCCTCATCGTCCACCTGGCAAACGGGGGGCAGACTGCCGCCGCGGTCGAGCTGGCGGCGGTCACTCTCGAGCTTCGGCCAACCGACCCCACCCTGGCCAAGCAGCCGATGTGGCTGGCGCCCGAGCCCCGCGGGTGGTTCGGCCGGTTTGCCTACGAGAACATCGTGAAGGATCAAATCCCGGCCCTGGCCCGCAAGTCCCCCCTCCCAACGCTGGAGCTCGTGGCCGACCTGCTCTCGTCGGCGATATCCCTGTCGTTCCGTCCAGGCGACGAAGAGCCTCCGACGGACTACTCGCACCTGTGGCGGCCGGCGATCCACGAGCACGAGCAGAACGTCGACCGGACCCTGAGGGACCCGCTGGCCGGCGCCCTGGCGGACATCGCCGAGGAGATTGCCCGCGAGCAGCCGACCCTGGTGCCTGAGCTGGTCTCCCGGCTGGAACGGCGCGAGTGGCACATCTTCCGCCGGGTCGCGCTGCACCTGCTGCGGGTGTGGCCCGAGATTGCGCCCGACGCCATCGAGCGACGCCTCACCGACCGCCACCTGTTCGCCGACCCGCACTTCCACCACGAGTACCTGCTGCTGGCCCGGGACCACTTCGAGGAGCTGTCGCCCGAGGACCAGGCGGTGATCCTCGGCTGGGTAGACCAGGGTCCGGACGCCGATCTCTGGCGCTCGGACCCGCGCACGATGGTTATGGAGCCCGGGGAGTACCGGGACCGGTGGCGCCTGGACCGGCTCGCCATGCTGCACGAGTCGCTTCCGCCGTCGCATCTGGAGGAGTACGAGCGGCTGGCCGAGCGGTACGGGCCGCCCGAGCACCCGGACTTCGTCGTGCACTTCCCGGGAGTTCGCTCCGACCCGACCACCCCCCGGCAGGCGGACGACCTGCACGAATCGGACCTCGACGAGCTGGTGGAATACCTGTCCGTCTGGAAACCCGCACCGGGCCTGGGCAACCCCACGGTCGAGGGGCTGGCGCGCAAGCTGGCCGCGGTCGTGGCCACCGAGCCGGTCAAGTTCGCCGAGGTGGCCGACTCGTTCACCGAGCTGGACCCGGCTTACGTCTGGGCGGTCCTTCAGGGGCTGCGCGAGGCGGCGGAGGGGTTCGAGTTCGACTGGGCGCCGGTGTTGCAACTGGCGAAGTGGACCGCCAGCCAGCACCCCGGCGCGCAGACCGCGGCCCGCTGGCGGCCGGCGCGGCTGGAGGTGTTGCGGCTGCTGGCCCGCGGGTTCGGGCAGGGCCCGGCGCAGATGCCGCTCCGCTTCCGGGAGACGGCCTGGGCGGCAATCCGCCCGCTGACCGACGACCCGGACCCGGACACCTCGCCCGCCTATTCGCCCGAGCAGGTCAACGGCGCCGCAATCCAGTCGATCAACTCGGTGCGCGGTGAGGCGATGCATACGGTGGTCCGTTACGCCCTGTGGCTGCGGAGGGACATCGAGTCGAGCCCGAACATGCGGGAACGCCTGTCCCGGGGGTTCGGCGAGATGCCCGAGGTCCGCGACGTGCTCGAGGCTCACCTGGATCCGGCCAACGATCCGTCGCCCGCCATCCGGTCGGTCTACGGCCGGTGGTTCTCGTTCCTGCTCATGCTGGACGGCCACTGGACCGCCGAGCGGGTGAACCGGATCTTTCCGGCGGACCCGGCGCTCCAGGACCTGAGAGACGCCGCGTGGGAGGCCCACATCAGCTACTCGTCTCCCTACGACCACCTGCTGAGCGTCATCGAGGGGGAGTACAGGCGGGCGGTCGACCTGGTCGACCGGTTCGAGAGCCGGCCCGGAAACGTGGTGACGCCCGAGAGCCGGCTGGCGGAGCACCTGATGGTCTTCTACCTGCGGGGCAAGCTGGCGCTGGACAAGGGCGGCCTGGTGGGGCGGTTCTTCGCCAAGGCCTCCGACAAGCTCCGTCACCACGCCCTGAGCTTCATCGGCCGGAGCCTGAAGAACCAGCCCGGTCAGCTCCCCCGGGACGTGGCAATG
>DATABX010000319.1:0-4048 GCA_036259335.1 Actinomycetota bacterium | reverse complement strand
CTGGGAAACGCCGCCTCCCGCTGGTAGCGGCTGCAAGCGCGAGCCGGGGGCCGCCCCCAAAGGGCGGCGCCCGGCCCTCGTGCAGTTACGGAACCTGGATGATCCAGACCCCGGAGTCCCGGTCGGACGCCAGCACGTACTTCTGGCCGTTCGGGTGCTTGTGCACCTCGATGCCCCAGAAGTTGTTTCCATGCTGGGTGACCTGCTTGCCGCTGGTGGTCGTCATACCGGGCCCGGCGATGAACTTGCCCACCTCGGTGATCTGGCCCCCGGCGTGGCTGAGGATCCGCAGGCCGCCCGCGTAGTAGGCGACGTAGGTCAGGTCCTCGTCCGGGTCGGTCGCCACCTCGTGAACCGAGAGGTCGCCGAACCCCGAGGCGAACGCCGGATCCTGGCTCTCGGGGATCGCGAACTGGTCAAGATCGGCGAAGGTCTGGGCATCGAACAGGTGGATGTAGCCCCACCCGTCGAACACCGCCTTGATGTCGACCGCCGAGGCCTCAGGGCCCGCCGGCGCTAAGGTGCCCGATCCGTCCTCAGAGCAGGTGTAGCCGTCCAGCGAGGCCCCCAGGATGCGGAATCCGTCGGTCCGGGAGACGAATACCGCCGGGATGTCGTTGTCGGCGAGCATGCTGATCAGCGTCTCGCAGCCATCCACCCCCGTGCGGTTGAAGACAATTGCGCCCTGGTAACCGGCGTCCTGGGCGTTTTGGATCTTTACCTGGAAGTCGCAGACCCCCCGCTCGATCACCGCAATCGGGTGGGCTGCGTCGGCCGGCGGCACCGACGCTGCGTCACAGGCCAGCCCGACGAATCGGGTGTCGCCGGTGAGCGAGGTGTCGCTGTCGATGGGCGGCGTGGCCGAACCCTGGATTGCGGTGAACCCGGTTCCGGCGAACGGCCCCTCGGTGATCGTGGCGGTGACCCGGAAGGGGTCGAAGTCTTCGTCGGTCGCCAGGAAGTACTTGTTGTCCCGGGTGAACTCCGCCTCGTGGGCATTGCCTACGGGGGAAAGCGACGTGCCGGTGTTCGCCAGCAGCACCGGATCCACGGCGGGGAACTCGGTGTCGCCCAGGTAGATCGGGTTGGTCGGGTCGGTCAGGTCCACCTGGATGTACCCGCCGTCCCAGTAGGAGAGCAGACCGATGTAGCGGCCGTTGATCTTCTTGACGATTTCGTCGTGGATGAACACCGCGTCCCCGTGCACCGCCCCAAGCGGCTGGCGGGACTGGCCGGAAAAGTCGTACTCGGCGACGAATTTCGGCCGGCTCGGGTTGGTGATCTCGATGATGTCGGTGTCGGTGACCTCCTCGTCGTCGGTCATGATCACGTAGGCCCGGCCGGTCTCGTCGTTGGTCCAGCCGAACGCCGAGTGGACCTGGTTGGAGTGGGTCTGGCTCTTGCCCTTGACCGTGAAGTCGCCGAAGCCCTCCACGAGCTTCTTCGGCTTGAGCGGGTTCGTCACGTCGACGAGGGTGACGCCACCGACCCCGTTCTGCTCCTTGGCGCCGGGACAGATCTCGTTCTGGTAGATGAGGACGTCGCCTTTGAAGAACGGGGTGTCGAGACTGATCACCTGCGACCCCTCACCGGCGAAGGTGGCGAGGTGGCTGGGGATGTAACCGGCAGCCTTGGGGTTGGCGGGGTCGGAGATGTCGACGATCCGGATGCCGCCCCGGTCGCACTCCGGCTCGTAATAAAGAGTCAGGTACGCGTAGTTTCCCTTGGCAGAGACGTCCCCGATGCGGCCCTCCTGCTCGCCGTCGCCGAACAGGTCGGTGAAGCCCACCAGGTCGACCCCCTCGTGGACCGGCGGGAGGTGGTCGGAGCTCGGACCGTGCTGGGCGCCGTGGACGTGGATGTCCTTGCCCGAGTTGGCCGCTCCGTCGTCGGTGAGGCGGGACCCGGTGTCATTGGCAGGCGCAACGGCAGTTGCCACCGCACCTCCAAGCATCAGCACACCCAGGATGGCCAGGATGGCGGGCGAAACTTTGCTGGTCCGGGAGCGAAAATACATGACGGTCCTCCGGGTCGACGGTTTGCGGGAGCGTTATGGAATGCTTTCACCGCCGGGCCGCCCGCACCAGGGCAAAAGTACCTATTCTGCGGCCAAAAGTACCTATTTCTGGGGGCGTGGGTCGCCTGACGACCCCATTCGGGACAAACTCGTTGTTTAGGCAACTATCACCGCCTATGATTACCATATGGCCAGTGCCGACCACCAAGCAGCTCGCACCGCGTTTCCCCTCTTTCTGAAGAGCTGCTCGCTCCTGGTAGACCGTCTTGACCGCAGGCTGCAGGAGCAGGTCGGCATCCAGCTGACCTGGTACGAGGTGCTTGCCCAGCTGAGCTCCTCCTCCTCGGGAATGATGCCGATGAAGCAGCTGGCCGAGTCGGTCAGCCTTAGCAAGAGCGGCATAACCCGGCTCATCGACCGCATGGAGCGCGCCGGCCTGGTCCAGCGCCACGCCTGCACCGCCGACGGCCGGGTGTGCTTTGCGGGTCTCACTCGGCGCGGTCTGTCGGTTCTGCAGATGGCGCGTCCGGTGGCGGCCGAGGGAGTCGAGGAGTACTTCGCCCGTCATATCACCACGGAGGAAGCCGAGGTCATGGCCGGCGCACTCCGAAAAGTTCTCGAGGCGGGAAACCCGGCGCAGCCGCAACCGGCCCAGCCGGTACGCTCCTCGGCCTAGCCTTCGCGTCCGGCGTGGACCGCCGGCCGCCTGCGCCTGCCGGCCCGTGCCACCATCCCCACCAGGGCTTCCCCGTCGACCAGCTCGATACCGTGCTGGGCGGCCAGCTCGATCGCCGGCCCGGAGAACCGTGAGGTGGTCACGAAGATGCCCCGCTGGGCGCCGGCGTGGGTGATCGAACCGAGGAACCGCTGGACCTCGCCGGACCCCACCGCGATCCCGGGAGCGTGGCGCTTGCACTGCACGACCACCGGGCGTCCCCTGCCGTCGAAGCAGGCGATGTCCACCCCCAGATCGGCGGCCCGGCCGACCAAACGAACCCGCCGGTACGACGAGCTGGCCAGCACCCCGGCAACCGCCTCCTCGAACTCCGGCGGAGTGAGGCTGAGCAGGTCGCCGAGCGTGCGCAGGCGGCGACCCGCGCCCGAGGTGCGGAGCCGGGACAGCAACCCCGCCGCCAGGAGTCCTGCGCAAAGGACGCCCAGGAAGGCCCGTCCGACGGCGGGGTTGTCCGTGAGGTACCAGATACCGGCGGCCAGCAGTGCTGCCACCAGCAACAGACCCTTCGTTCGGGGCAACCTTTTGGTCATGCCCAAAGAGTAGTGGCCGGGTAGGACATCCCGGACACAAAAATCCCCGCCCGGGTCCCAGTTCCCGGGCGGGGATTTTGTTTGCTACTTCGTTACGCCGCTTCCTGCTCCAGAGCCTCCTTCGACTCCAGGGCGATGGCCAGGACCTCCTCGATCCGCTTGGCCAGGTGGACGTTCAGCTCGGCGAGCACGCTCTCGGGCACGTCGTCCAGGTCGGCCTCGTTGCGGTGGGGAAGGATCACGTCCTTCATTCCCGCCCGGTGGGCCGCC
This sequence comes from Actinomycetota bacterium, assembly GCA_036259335.1. Lineage (GTDB taxonomy): Bacteria > Actinomycetota > CADDZG01 > JAHWKV01 > JAHWKV01 > JAJCYE01. Next base: position 495 of record DATABX010000319.1, on the reverse strand, counting down.
AGCAGCTTCTGCTTCACGCCGCCGATCGGCAGCACGTTGCCCTGCAGGGTCACCTCGCCGGTCATCGCAACCGTCTCCTTGACCGGGCGTCCGGTGAGCAGGCTCACCAGGGCGGTGGTCATCGCCGTACCGGCCGACGGACCGTCCTTCGGCACCGCTCCCGCCGGCACGTGCAGGTGGAAGCTCCGGTTTTCGAAGGTCCCGGGGATGCCCAGCTGCTCGGCGTGGCTGCGGACGTAGGAGAGAGCGATCTGTGCCGACTCCTTCATCACGTCGCCGAGCTGGCCGGTGATCGTCAGCCCGCCGTTCGAGGACCGGTCACCCGGCAGGCTCGAGGCCTCGATGTAGAGGACATCGCCGCCCATACCAGTGACCGCCAGTCCTGAGGCCACGCCGGGCACCGCCGTACGCTCCCTCGACTCGGGGGTGAACCGCGGTCGGCCCACCAGGTCCGTCAACGCCGCCTCGTCCACGACAGCAGGAAGGTCGCCGAGC
>DATABX010000318.1:0-2228 GCA_036259335.1 Actinomycetota bacterium | reverse complement strand
GGGCTCCCCCGGGCCAGGACCCGTACCCGAAAAGATCGCGTCCCTCAGCCAACGGACCGCGGCGCCGGCGGCCGACATGGCCCCGTGGGACAGCCATCGCCCCGGTACGACGTGAGCGCGGTTCAGGAACAGGGGGCTACCCGAGGGCCGAGCGTGGCAGACGGTGAGCACCCCCGACGTCCCCGCCGACTCGAACACCTCCCCGTCGTTCACGCAGCCTACCCCGAACGCGGAACAGGCAGTATCGGCCGCCCCGGCGACCACCACCACCGAGCGTCCGAGGCCGAGCTCCGCCGCTGCCCCGGAAGACAGCCGACCGATGGGTTCCCAGGGCGCCACCAATTCGGGCAACAGCCTGGCGGGGAACTCAAGGGCCTCGCACGCCTCCTCCGACCACTCCCCCGGCTCGCGCAGGTTCACGAGGCCCGTGAAAGAGGCGTTGGTCCAATCCATTACCCACCGTCCGGTCAGGCGGCAGCCGAGATAAGAGTTCAGATGGCCGGTGCGCAGCCCTCCCGACCTCGAGGACCCGACTTCGTCCGAAAGGTGGAGCATCGCGGCGGCCGAGCACACGCCGAGCGCCAGCCTGTTTCCGGTGAGCCGCCGGTACCGCTCGCCGCCCACGAGATCGCGGATCCGATCGAGGCGGGGCTGGGCCCGGCCATCCGCGTAGGTCAACCCGTTGCACAGGGCGCGTCCGGTCGAATCGACGGCCACTACGGTAGGGCTTGCGACCGAGAGACCTATCCCGAGCACCCTCCGCCCCGCATCACGCGAAGCCACGAGGTCGCGGCTGGTCTCCACGACCGCTCCCCACACCCGCTCCAGGTCCAGCTCGCTCCAACCGGGCCGGGGGGTGAGGATGTCAAGGGGGGCGCTGCGTTCCCCGTGGCAGACCCCGTCCGCGGTGAACAGGGAAGCCTTGACGCCGCTCGTACCGACGTCGAGGGAGAGGAAGAGCCCTTCGGGTTGAGAGACGTCTCTCACGGGATAACGGCCACCTTGAGCCCTTCGGCGCCGGACATCGCCTCGGCGATCGCTTCGCCCGCCCGCTGCAGGGGGAAGCGATCGGTCACCATCGACTCCACCTCCACCCGGCCCGACTCGATCAACCGCAGGGCGACCTCGTAGTCGGAGCGGCGGGCCGCCGTCGTGCCCGTAACCTCCAGTTCGTTGTAGTGGATCAGGTTCGCCTCCACCTGCGCCCAACCCCTGCCGGAGAGACCGGCGAAGATGTTGATGCGCCCGCCCCTGCGCGTCATCGTCAGCGCGTCGTTGACCAGCTGGGGCAGGCCGATGCATATGATCGTCGAGTCCGCCCCCAGGCCAGCGGTGGCCTCGGCCACGATCGCCGGCAGGTCCTCGGCGGTGGGATCCACGACTTGAGCTCCCAGGCGCGAGGCGAAGTCCCGGCGGAAGGGCGAGGGTTCGCTCACGATGACGGTGTCGGCCCCGGCCAGCAGAGATAGCTGGAGGTGGAAGATGCCTATCGGTCCCCCTCCCAGGATCAGGACCGTGCTGCCGATGCCCACGCGAGACCGGTGGTGCCCGTTCACGCAACAGGAGAGCGGCTCGGCAAGCGCAAGGTACTCGGAGGGCAGGTCCTCTCGGGCGGCGAAGAGGTTGCCGGCCTCTATGGCCACGGAGGGGACTCGCACGTACTCGCTCAGGCCTCCGTCGAACTCGTAGCCCATCGCCTTGCGGTTCAGACAGGCGTTCTCCAGGCCGTGCTTGCAGTAGAAGCACTTTCGGTCGGGTATGACCGGTGCCATGGCCACCGGCGCCCCGACCTCGAAACCCCGGACCAGCCTGCCCACCTCGGCCACGTGACCGGCGAACTCGTGGCCCAGGATCGAAGGCCGCCGCACCCCCTTGGTCTTCTCCCCGCGCAGGATGCGTCCATCGGTTCCGCAGAGGGTGTTGGCTCCCACCTTGACGAGAACCTCGTCCGGCCCGATCTCGGGAACGTCGACCTCCGTAGCCTCCATCTCGCCGGGGCCACGGAACACGGCGGCGATCATCTGCGCTCCATACCCCCCACGGGTGCGTGGTCAGCCGCCGGACCCTGCGAACCCGTGTCGACGTGCTGAAGTGCCTCCTCGACGCTACCGTCCTGGTGAACCATGAGACGGAGGGCCTCCACGACCCGGTCCGGCCGGGGGTGCTGCCACACGAAGCGCCCGTAGGTGAAACCGGCCGCCCCGGCGGCCAGGGCGTCGGCGGTCATC
>DATABX010000317.1:0-2501 GCA_036259335.1 Actinomycetota bacterium | reverse complement strand
CATGGCGCCGTAGCTCGCCTGCGCGAAGTTGGACACCTCCCAGGGCTTGCCGTCGGCGTTCTTGCACGTCGGGCTGGTGAGCTGGATCGGCGAGGCGCCGGAGAAGGTCGAGCTGAGCGACTTGCCCTCGTCCAGGAATGCAGCCAGCGCAATCGGCTTGAACGCCGAGCCCGCCTGCCGTCCGCCGCCAGTGGCGTTTACGTCGGCGGCGAAGTTGAAACCCCGGTTCCGATCGATGCTGTCGACCTCCCGGCCGCCGACCATGGCCCGGACCCGGCCTTCGGGGTCCATCGCGATCAGCGCGGCCTCGGGGTCGTCAGGGCGGTCGAGGGTGGAGCGGACTGCGGCCTCGGCCGCGTCCTGGGCCTTGAGGTCCAGCGTGGTGTGGATCTGCAGGCCGCCGGCGAGGATCTGCTCGTCGGTCAAACCGAAGTCACGCTTCATGATGCGCCGCACGTACTCGACGAAGTAGCCGGCCCGCGGGGAGTCGACCTCGATCGTCATGCCGGGCTTGAACTGGGCGATCAGGTCCTCGGCTTTGCCGGCCTCGGCTTCCGCCGCCTCGACGTACTTGCCCTGCACCATGTCGTCCAGCACGCGGTTGCGCAGATCGACCGCTCCGTCCGGGTTGCGACCGATCTGGTAGCGCTCGGGCGACCGGATGGTGCCGGCCAGGAACGCGGCCTGACCCAGGGTCAGCTCGGCGGCGGAGACCTTGAAGTAGGTCCGGGCTGCGGCCTCGGCGCCGTAGGCCCCCCGGCCGAAGTAGACGGTGTTGAGGTAGCGCTCGAGGATCTTCTGTTTGGGCATCTCGCTTTCGAGCCGCATCGCCCAGTACGCTTCCTTCGCCTTGCGGATGTAGGAGCGCTCCTTGCCGATCTCGGGGATCGTGTTTCGTACGAGCTGCTGGGTGATCGTCGACCCGCCCTGTGTGATCTCGCCGTCCTCGAAGTTTGCGCGGGCGGCCCGGATGACCGCCTTCACGCTCATGCCCCGGTGGTGGTAGAAGTCCCGGTCCTCGGTGGAGATCAAGGCATCCTTGAGGTACGGGGAGATCTCCTCCAGGGGGACGATCGTCCGGTTCTCCTCGCCGTGGAGGTTGGCGATCAACTGGCCGTCGGCCGCGAACATCTTGGAGGATTGGGCGGGGCGCAGCATCTCGGGAATGGGAGCGGTGGCAAGGGCGATGGTAACCCAGATACCGGCTACTCCAAGGACCACCCCGGACGCGATCCACGGCCACTTGCGCAGAACTGCCGATGTCGCTTTCCTGAGTCGCATTTTGGGGTGCAATCCGTTCTCTCGATTGTAAAGCAGTCGTACCCGGCCCAATATTTCGAGAAACCCGCAAAACTCATCTCATGAGCACAGGAAAGCTCCTGAGCACGGCGGAACTTAATCGAGCGGTTTTGGCCCGTCAAGGTCTGCTGCAGCGCTCGGAGCTGCCGGTACCCCGGGTACTGGAGCAGATGGGTGGCCTTCAGGCCCAGTATGCGCCCTCGTCCTACACCGGCCTGTGGTCGCGCCGGGCCGGCATGGCCAGATCCGACCTGGACCGGGCGCTCCAGGAGCGCAGCGTGGTGCAGGGGACCCTGATGCGGGTGACGATCCACCTGGTGTCCCGGCAGGACTACTGGCCGCTTGCGGCCGGTGTGCGCCGGGGACGCCGGCAGATGTGGCTGAAACTGATGAAGGGGCGAAGGACCGAAAAGGAGATGCAGCTTCTTGCCGGTCGGATCGCCGAGCTGCTCGCCGGCGGGCCACGAAAGCGGGCGGATCTCCTCTCCGAGCTCGGCGGGCTGGACAACGGCACCTTTGTCGGCGCCGGGTTGTGGGTGGACCTGGTGCGGGTGCCGCCGTCGGGTACCTGGGACCGGCGACGGGCCGACCTCTACGGGCTTGCCGAGCAGTGGATCGGAGCTTCCAAGGTCTCGGAGAACCAAGGAGTCGACCACCTGATCCGCCGCTACCTGGGAGCCTTCGGGCCCGCGGCTATGGCCGACATGGTCAGCTTCACCGGGCTTCCCGCGGCCACGCTCGGGCCGCGGTTGGAGCGCCTGGAGACGGTGCGCTACCGCGACCCGGCAGGCAAGGAGTTGTTCGACCTGCCGGATGCCCTGCTCCCCGATCCAGACACCCCCGCCCCGGTTCGCTTCCTGCCGACCTGGGACGCCGCCCTGCTGGTCCACTGCCGGCGGGCCGGCATCCTGCCCGAGGCGTACCGGCCCCTGATCTTCTCCACCAGGAACCCCCAGTCGGTGAGCACCTTCCTGTTGGACGGCCGGGTTGCCGGCGCCTGGCGCTACGCCGAGGGGCGGGTCCTACTCGAGCCGTTCGAGACCCTCGACCGGTCGGTGAGGGCGGAGCTGGAGGACGAGGGCGAGCGGCTGGCGGCCTTCATGAGCTGAAGAAATATCGTTGTTTCCCCGGCTTTCGGGGCATCATTGAGGCATGGAGAACCTCATGGGAAGCCTTCTGGTTGCCAACGGGTCGTTGATGGA
>DATABX010000316.1:0-2484 GCA_036259335.1 Actinomycetota bacterium | reverse complement strand
CGACAACGAAGGCAAGCTGGTGCTGAAGTCGGGCCTGATCGACTTCGAGGACTGGCTGAGGGAGGCGTTCGGCAAGTATTCGCCCTGGGGCGACCAGGACTCCCCGGCCCTGGTGACGGCGGTGGAGTCGGCGCTGGAGCGTGAGCTGTCCACCCGGATCATGAAGGGCGGCGCCAAGCCGAAGATCAAGGTGGTCGACAAGGGCGAGGCGCTGGTCAAGCAGGGCGACCCGGGCCACGAGCTGTTCCTGCTCCTCGACGGGGTCCTGCGCATTGAGGTCGACGGCAACCGCATCGCGGAGGTGGGGCCGGGGGCGGTCCTGGGCGAGAGGGCGGTGGTAGAACAGGGCTACCGGACCTCGACCCTGGTTGCGGTCACCGACTGCCGGGTGGCGGCGGTCCCCGGCGACCAGATAGAACCATCGGTGTTGAAGCAGCTGGCGGAGTCCCACCGCCGGGAGGAATCTCAGGGCTGATGTGCAGGTAATCATCTGCGGCGTGCGAGGCAGTACCCCGGCCCCCGGGCCGGAGTACGTGCAGTTCGGAGGCAACACATCGTGCGTCGCCCTCGCCAAGGACGGAAAAGGCCCGAAGCTCGTGCTCGACGCCGGGACGGGGCTTCAAAACCTGTCCAGGTTCCTGGACGGGCGGCCGTTTCGCGGGACGATCCTGCTCGGCCACCTGCATTGGGACCACACCCACGGCCTGCCGTTCTTCTCCGCCGGCGACCGACCGGACTCCCGGGTCCGGGTCCTGCTGCCCGCCCAGGGCAGGACGCCGGAGGAGCTGATGGCGCGGGTGATGTCGCCGCCGCACTTCCCGGTGAGCGTCGACCAGCTGCGTGGCGACTGGCGGCTGGGAGAGCTGGACGCCGGGGAGCACACCGTCGAGGGTTTCGAGGTGACCGCCATGGAGATCCCGCACAAGGGGGGCCGCACCTTCGGCTTCCGGGTGACCGACGGCACGGCCACCGTCGCCTACCTGTCGGACCACCACCCGATCCAGCTCGGGCCGGGACCCGAGGGCCACGGGGAGTACCACGAGTCGGCCTACGCCCTGTGTGAGGAGGTGGACCTCATGATCCACGACGCCCAGTACACGGTTGCCGAGTTCCCCTCCCGGGCGGACTTCGGCCACTCGACCATCGACTACGCGGTGGGCCTGGCCGAGGTGTGCAAGGCCAAGCGCCTGCTGCTTTTCCACCACGATCCCCGCCGGACCGACGCCGAGCTGGGAGAGATCCTTGGGAGCCTGGACTCCAGCGTGTGCGTGGAGGGCGCCACCGAGGGGCAGGTTCTGCAGCTGTAGCCCACATTAAGAAACCTTCATGCGGGCATAACCTTCCTCTCACCGTATTGCAGCATCCTGGGGTTCAGGTTCGAATCGGAGGCGCATGCAAACCCGAGTGCTGCTCATCGAGGACGATCCCCGGATCCAGGAGATCGTCGACCGGGGCCTGACGCCCCGCGGGTTCGTGGTGACCTGCGCCTCGGACGGGCCCTCGGGCGTCGAGCAGGCGGTCAAGCTCGAGTCCGACGTGGTGCTGCTGGACCTCATGCTGCCCGGCAAGCCCGGCCTGGAGGTGCTCCAGGAGATCCGGGCGGTCAAGCCGAGGCTCCCGGTGATCGCACTGACCGCCCTGGGCGACACCGGCTCGAAGGTCGGGGGCCTGGAGGCGGGCGCCGACGACTACGTGACCAAACCGTTCGCCATCGAGGAGCTCGCCGCTCGCATCCGGGCACGCCTGCGCAACGCCGACGAGCGGGCGAACACCATCCGGTCGGGCGACGTCACCGTCGACCTGGTCACCCACCGGGCGTTCGTCCAGGGCGCCGAGGTGCCGCTTTCGGCCCGGGAGCTGGCCCTGCTGGCCACCCTGGCGCAGCACCCGAACCAGGTCCTTTCGCGGGAGCAGCTTCTGCGCATCGTCTGGGGGCTCGACTTCGACCCCGGGTCGAACGTCGTCGACGTCCACGTCGCGGCCCTCCGGCGAAAGATCGGGGCCACCCGGATCGACACGGTGCGCGGCACCGGATACCGGTTCGTGCCGGCATGAAGGTCGCAGCTGCGGCGGCGGTCGTCGCCGCCCTGGTCCTCGGGCTGGCGGTGGGCGGGGTCCTCGGCCGCACCGGCTCGGCGCCGCCGGCCGACACCATCCGGCTGGAGAGCGGCTCGGCGGTCCCGCCTCCGCCGGCGGCCTCCCCCACGCCGTCTGAGACTCCGTCCGACGACTCGGAACGGGTCCACATGCGGGTGAACGAGGAGCCGTTCGACGACAAGGGAGGCGAACGCCGGGACGCCGAGCGGGGTGACCGGGACAACTCGGGAAGGGGCTCCGAGAACTCGGGGTCGGGACGTGACGACGGGGACTAGGAACACCTCCCTGGCGGTCCGGCTGATCACCATCTACACGCTGGTGGTGGCCTCGGCACTGATGGTCGTCGCTGCGCTGGTGGTCTACCTCACCCGCCAGCAGCTCGTACGG
>DATABX010000315.1:0-8160 GCA_036259335.1 Actinomycetota bacterium | reverse complement strand
TGGCGGGCCGGCGACAGGCCGGATTGCTGGTCTACGTGGCGCACGGCACGTAACAGCCGGATCGCCGCACTGTGCAGGCCGTCGGCAAGGTCCAGGACTTCTTTCGCCGCAGCCTCTTTACTCACGGCCACTAGTATAGGTAGGCTACCTACCGAAGTCGAGGACGGAAAAGGAGCGGATGCCATGGGCCGGCTGATCGAGGCAATCCAGGAGGGCAACGACGCGGCGGTGGCGGAGCTTCTCGACTCGGACCCGCGCAACGCCGACGAGCGGGATGAAAACGGCGTCTCGGCCCTTCTGCAGGCTCTTTACCGGGGCCGGGGGCAGATCGTGAACCGGATCGCGGAGGCCAAGGGCTGGATGGACGTCTTCGAAGCCGCCGCGATGGGCGACGCCGGCCGGCTGGAGCTGGCGCTGAAGGAACAGCCGGACGGCGTCAAGGCGTTTTCCGGCGACGGCTTCACCGCCCTGCACCTGGCCGCATTCTTCGGCCACCGGCTGGCCGCGAACCTGCTTCTTTTGGCCGGCGCCGACCCCAACGCCGAGGCGAAGAACCCGATGCGCGTCCGGCCGCTTCACAGCGCAGTTGCGGGACCCGACCCGATGATGGCCGAGGCGCTGGTGATGATGGGTGCCGAGGTCAATGCGGTCCAGCAGGGCGGCTTCACCGCCCTGCACGCCGCCGCCCACCGGGGGGACCTCCAGCTGACCGAGCTGCTGCTCGGAGCCGGCGCCGACCCGAGCGCCCGCACCGACGACGGCAGGTCGCCCTCAGACCTGGCCCGGGAAGCTGGTCACAACGAGCTGGCCGGCCGGCTGGACCGGATCACCGGAGCCGGCTAGGCCAGTGGGGTTTCCGTCGGCCTGGTGAAGCCCCGGATCCAGCGGTACCCGTAGCCGGGGATGGTCACCTTCTTGTCCGGCACCTCGTCGCCCGGCTTGGCGGTGGGGTCGGCGAACTCGACTTCGAGGTACTGGGCGCCGTCCTCGGCCAGGCGGCGCAGGTTGAGGCTGCGGGCCCTGTCGGATAGGTTGTGCACCGCAACCATCAGGTTGGTCTCCCAGACGAACCGGTGGGCCAGGACGTCGTCGAATCCGCTGTCGAGGAGCTCGACCTTCCCGTAGCCGATCGCCGCATTGTGCCGGCGGACGTCGACCAGGCGGCGCATCCAGTGCAGCAGGGAGCCGGGGTCGTGCTGCTGATCCCTGACGTTGACCTGCTTGGGGCCGAACGGCTCACTCGCCGCCGGCCGGATCATCTTGTACGGCTCCCCGTTGGAGAATCCGCCGGTGTCCGAGCCGGTCCACTGCATCGGGGTCCGGGCGGGAAGCCGGTCCTCGAGGGTCATGTTGTCGCCCATGCCGATCTCGTCGCCGTAGTAGAGCATCGGCATGCCGGGAGTCGAGAAGGTGAGGCTGTACAGCAGCTCCAGCCGTCTGCGGTCCCCGCCGAAGATCGGCGCCAGGCGGCGGCGGATCCCGCGGCCGTAGATCTGCATGTCCTCCTCCGGGGCGAAGGCCTCGAAGACCTTCTGCTTCATCTCGTCGTCGAGGGTGTCCATGTTGATCTCGTCGTGCAGCCGGGCAAAGTTGACCCAGCCGCAGAGCTCGGGGACCTCGGGCAGGGCGGCGAAGTAGTCGTGAAGCGGCTGGGCGCTTCCGGTAGCCAGGCTCGCCATCAAGGCTCCGTTCTGCATGAAATTGAACAGCAGGTGCAGCTCGTGACCCTCGCCGAAGTACTGTGCGATCTCCTCAGGGGGCAGGTTGGCCTCGCCCAGCAGCACCGCGTCCCCCCGCCGGCGCTTAACGAACAGGGTGAAGTCACGCAGCCAGTCGTGGTGCGGCTCGTTGGCCCTGCCGGAGACGCCCACCGTCTCGATCATGAACGGGGCCGCGTCGAACCGGAAGCCGGCGACGCCCAGCTGCAGCCAGAACCGCATGATCTGCATGATCTCCTCCCGGACTTTCGGGTTGGCCAGGTTGAGATCGGGCTGGTGGTCGTGGAAGCGGTGGAAGTAGTACTGCCCGGTGGTACGGTCCTGCGTCCAGTTTCCGGTCTGGAGGCCGGGGAAGATGATCGACTCGGCCTCGGGGATTGGCTCGTCCGACCAGACGTAGAAGTCGCGGTACTTCGAGTCCCGGCTGGAGATGGCGTCCTGGAACCAGGGGTGCTGGTCCGAGGTGTGGTTGACGACGAGGTCGATGATCACCCGTATGCCGCGCTCGTCGGCGGCGTGGATGAAGGCGACGAAGTCGCCCAGCGTGCCGTAGCGGGGGTCGACGGTGTAGTAGTCGGAAATGTCGTACCCGTCGTCCCGATTGGGCGTCGGGTAGAACGGCATCATCCACAAGCAGGTCACCCCCAGGGCCTGCAGATGGTCCATCCGCTCGATCAGCCCGCAGAAGTCACCCACGCCGTCGCCGTCGCTGTCCATATAGGTCTCGACGTCCAGCTCGTAGAGGACCGCGTTCTTCCACCACAGGTCTCCGCTCTCCAGACGAATGCCGCTGCTCATCCCAGGGTCCCCAACTGAGGTAGGACCTTGTCGCCGAAGACGTCGACGAACTCCTCCTGGTTAGGGCCCACCTGGTGCAGGTTGAGGACCGAGAAGCCGAGCTCGGCGTAGCGCTCCAGGTTCGCCGCGTGGCGAGCGGGGTCGGCCGACACGTCGACCGACTGGAACACGTCCTCCTTGCGCACGAAGACCGCGGCCATGTCGAAGTGCTCGGCCAGGCGAACGTCCTGCGACAGCGGGCCGGGCAGCATGTTGCCCTTCCAGCTCTCCAGGGCCATGGAGGCGGCCGCCTCGTCGTCCTCGGCCCAGCACACGTGCACCTGCAAAAGCAGCGGCTTCCCCTCGCCGCCCCCCTCGTGAAAGGCGTCGATCAGCGACCTCAGAGTCGGTTCGTCCTGGTTGACGGTGATCAGCCCGTCGGCCCACCCTCCGGCCCAGCGTGCGGTCTCGGGCGTTAGGGCGGCGGCGTAGAGCGGCGGCGGGTTGGCCGGCAGGGACCACACCTTGGCGTCGGAGACCGTGACCAGCCCATCGTGGGTGACCCGCTCGCCGGCAAGCAGCGCCCGGATGACCTCCACGCACTCGCCCAGCCGCTGGTTGCGCACGTGCTTGGGCGGCCAGGCATTGCCGGTGATGTGCTCGTTCATCGCCTCCCCGGAACCGAGCGCCACCGAGAACCGGCCGGGGAACATCTCCTCCAGGGTGGCGATCGCCTGGGCGACGATTGCCGGGTGGTACCGGTCGCCCGGGGCGTTGACCAGCGTGAACGGCAGGTCGGTCGCGTGCATCGCGGCCCCCAGCCAGGCAAAGGCAAAGCCCGATTCGCCCTGTGCGGCGCCCCACGGCTCGATGTGGTCCGAGGACTGCACCGCTTGGAAGCCCGCGTCGGCCGCCCGCCGGACCAGGTGCAGCAGCCGGGAGGGCGCGAACTGCTCATGGGACGCGTGGAACCCGATCTTCACAGGCACAGCCAACCATTACCCGGCACCGGAACGGTCCAACCGCCGGCGCACCGGGTTGACCCGGGCGAAACAAGAGCTTTCGACGGCCTTTACACGGCGCTTACCGAGGCGTAACCGCTGCTTCCTAACCTGACTGCATAGCGAGCCAAGGCGGCAATGGCCTCTCCGGCCCGGATTTTGACGCCCGCAAAGGGCTGAAAGGGGACTGAACCATGGCAATGCGCAAAGAAAGCGAAGACCTCGAACGGTTGACGCTGCAGATCAACCCGCTGTTGATGCCGGTGGGCAACAGCGTCACGCCCGAGTTCCACCCGCTGGCCGACTTCGCCGCCTTCGGCGAGTACGAGGCGATGGCGGTCATGAACACCGGGGACGAGATCGCCCACCTGGCCGACGGAATTGCCGGTGCGATCGCCGGCTACGTCTCCAACCGGCCCGAAACTGCGGCTCGGTTACAGATGGCGCCGGAGCCGGTCAGCACCAAACGGATCACCGAGTGGCTGGAAGCCACCATCGCCGGTCCCTTCGACGGTTCGCTGGCCGCCTATCTCCGGGAGATCAGCGCAGTTCCGGGCGGCGGGACCACCTTCCCCGGGATGTCGATCGCGCTGCCTCCGCAGATGCTGATCGCACTCATGGGCTGGGTGCAGGGAAGAATACTTGCCGCGCTGGCCGAAACCAGCGACACGCCCACCCTGAGCGCGGCCGGCGGGGCGTGGATGAACCTCATGATGCTGCAGCTGGCAATTCTGCTGGAGCCGGTCCTGATCGAACCCCAGGGCCCGATGGGCCACCACGGGGCGGCGGAGTTCCACCCGTACGCCGACTTTGCCGGGTTCGGGTCGATCGAAGCGCAGACCCTCAAGCAGACCGGCCCTCTGCTCGAGCCGGCCGCCGGGGGAGTGATCGACCTGGCGTACACCTACCTGCTGTCGCGGCCGGAGTCGGCACCCTACTTCGCCGACGCCCCGCATCTGGCGCAGCGCAAGAAGACGCTGAAGGCGTGGTGGATCCGCAGCACCACCCAGCCGATGGACGGCAAGTTCCACGCCTACATGGCCAAGGTGGCCGACGCCCACGTCGCCGGCGGCGGGGAGTATCCCCACGTCGTGATCCCGGCCGACCTCACCATCGCGCTCATGGGGTGGGTCGAGATGAGGGTGATGACCGCCCTCAACACGATCGGACGAAGCGAGACCGGGGATTACGCCTTCGGGACCATGGGGGAGCCGGCCGACACCGCTCGGGTCGGACAGTCGTGGATGCGCATGTTGACGCTGCAGTTGGGGATCCTGCTGGACCCGTACCTGACCCCGGCATAACACCTACCGAACACCGAAGGACCCGGGTGCCGGCCCGGGTCCTTTCGTGTCTCCTGCAAGAATCCGGCCATGACCTTTGACCCTCCCGCTCCCCGACCCACCCTGGTGGTGGTCACCGGGCCGCCAGGAGCAGGCAAGACCTCGATCGCCCGCCCGCTGGCGGTCAGGCTCGGCCTTCCGCTGTTCTGCAAGGACGACCTGAAGGAGATCCTGTTCGAGGCGCTCGGGTGGGGCGACCGAGCCACCAGCCGCAGCTACAGCGACGCGGCGTACGAGATCCTGTTCCACCTCACCGAACAGGAGCTGGCTGCGCGGCGCTCGTTGATGATCGAGGCGAACTTCCGCCCGGAGACTGCGACGCGCCTGGGAGCGATAGGCCGCAGCCACCCTTTCTTTGCGGTGCAGATCCGGTGTTTCGCCGCCCGGCCGGTGCTCGAAGCCCGCCTGACCCGCCGGGCGCACGAGCCGCTGCGCCACCCCGGGCACGTGGACTCCGAAACCGTGTCCGAGCTGGACGCCATGCTGGCATCGGGTCAGGCGCTGGCGCTCGGCGGACCGGTGCTGGAGGTCGACACGACCGGTCCGGAGCCGGTCGACTGCGACGAGCTGGCGCAGCGCGTCAAGGCTCTGATCGACGCGAGCGACGAACGGTAAAGGTTGGGGGAGATTTGGGCGAGGGGTAGTGCGCTCTGGTTCTGAACCGGGTCGGGGCGGTCCGCGGGGGGCGGGGGTTTTTGACCTTACTCCGACCCGGTTCAAAAGCCAGGCGCTTGTTGCCCCTCTTATATCGGCAGGAACCGCGGCCTTATAAGCACTATTTGTGAACGTTTACCACGCTAAGTGGTGGTAAACTCAGGCGCTTTCCTCTCGTGGACCCTGGATGGAGCGGGTGAGGGGAATCGGACCCCCGCCTGAAGCTTGGGAAGCTTCCGTTCTACCATTGAACTACACCCGCGATTTCGCCTAGCCATCTTACCGAACCTCCCCGAGTCGGAGAGGGTAGGCGCCCCAAGTAACGCGGGGCATCAGGCCCGAGTAAGCGGGTCCTCGGGGGGAAGTTGCGGGTAAGAGGGTGCGGGAAGGTGGAGCCCCGCCCCCCAACTGCGTACAATCGGCCACCATGATCCTTTCCGACCGAGACATACGCGCCCAGATCGAGGCCGGAAGGATCGTGGTCGACCCCTACGACGCGGCCCGGGTCCAGCCGTCGTCGCTGGATGTCCGCATCGACAACCAGTTTCGGGTCTTCCACAATCACCGCTACCGGGTGATCGACGTACGCAACCAGATGGACGACCTCACCGAGCTGGTCACCGTGGCCGAGGACGAGCCGTTCATGCTGCACCCCGGCGAGTTCGTGCTCGGCTCGACCCGGGAGTGGGTGGAGCTGCCGGACGACATCGCCGGCCGGCTCGAGGGCAAGTCGTCGCTCGGCCGCCTGGGGCTGGTCACCCACTCGACCGCCGGCTTCATCGACCCGTCCTTCAAGGGCCACCTGACGCTCGAGCTCTCCAACCTGGCGACCCTGCCGATCACGCTGTACCCCGAGATGCTGATCGGGCAGATCGCCTTCTTCCAGCTCTCGTCGCCGGCCGAGTCCGGCTACGGTGCCGGATCTCTGCGCAGCAAGTACCAGGGACAGCGGGGGCCGACGCCCTCGCGCTACTGGGAGAACTTCACGAACCGTACCTGAGCACAAGGGGCGCAACTTCCGGCCCGCGGCTACGATGAAGATCATGGACATTGGCGTATTTCTCGCGGCCGAACCGCACGACCGGGGACCCGCCGAGGACCTGGCCGAGCTGATCGACCTGGCGCAGGCCGTCGAGGAGCTGGGCTACCGGTCGCTGTACACCGCCTCCCGGCACTTCTCCTCCGGGTACGCCGCGGTACCGTCGCCCCTGGTTCTGTTCGCGGCGGTCGCCGAACGCACCAGGACTCTGGAGTTCGGCCCCTCGGTCGTGACTCTCCCGCTCGAAAATCTCCACCGCCTGGCGGAGGACTTCGCGACCCTGGACGCCATATCCGGAGGCCGGGCGATTCTCGGTCTCGGAAGCGGGGACGACCCTCCGGCGTTCGAGGCAATGGGCGTGAACTTCGACGAGCGTGCCGGGATGTTGTCGCACACGATCGGCAGGTTCCTCGAAATCCTGCAGGGCGGCGACGCTGGAGCAGGCATGACCCTCTACCCGCCGGTTGAGAATGCTCTGGACAAGGTCGCGCTCGGCGCCCAGTCGGCCCGGGGCGCAGCCTGGGCCGCCTCCCTGGGGATCGGCCTGCAGCAGGGCCGCTCCGAGCCGAAGAGCTGGGATCCGACCATCTCGCAGGTCCGGGCCGCCGAGGCCTACCGGGCGGTCCACCCCAAGGGCCGGATCTCCACCGCCCGCAACGCATGGATCGGATCGCCGGACGACCCGGAGCTGTGGGAAGGAATCCGCCGGCACGACGCTTTTCTGAAGTCCCGGGGCCTGCCGGGCATGCCGGAGGACCCCAAAGAGGCGCTCCGCAAGTTGAACGTCCGCACCGGCACGCCCGAGTCGCTGGCGACCGAGCTGCGGGCCTACGTCTCCGACATCAAGCCCGACGAGCTCTTGATCACCCCGGACCCCGGCGGCCTGGAGGCGTCGGACCGGCTGAAGCGGCTGACCGCTCTGGCGGAGGCTTTTGGACTAGGGAGATCCTAGCCGTGGCGGTTGCACCGCTGGCACCGACCGAGATCGACGATCCGGGCAGCAAAGACGACCAAAAGCCCGATCGCCCGTGGATCGTGATCGTGTGGAACGACCCGATCAACCTCATGTCCTACGTGACGATGGTGTTCCAGAAGCTGTTCGGGTACTCGCTGGAGAAGGCGACCAAGCTCATGCTCGACGTTCACCACAAAGGCCGGGCGGTCGTGTCCAGCGGCCCCCGGGAGAAGGCCGAGTTCGACGTCTCCCGGCTCCACGCCCACGGGCTGTGGGCGACCATGCAGCACGATGTCTGAGGACATCCCGGAGCTCGCCGAGCCGTTTCCGAGGATCGCCAGGGTGGGGCCGGGCCGGTTCTCGCTGAACCTGCCCCTTCCCGAGCGGATGCTGCTGCGCAGCCTGCTCCCGCAGCTCAAGCACGCGGTGGAGAGCCGGGACCCGGCCACCCGGCGGCTGTTCCCTCCGGCCTATCCCGACGACCCGGACAAGGGGCGGGAGTACCAGGGCCTGATGGGCAACGAGCTGGCCAACGGCCGGCTGGTGGCGGTATCGACGGTCCTGGCCACGCTCGACGAGCAGGAGCTGGCGCTGCCGGCGCTGGAGCGGTGGATGGAGGTCGTCAACAGCCTCAGGCTGGTGCTGGGAACCCGGCTCGAGGTCACCGAGGAGC
>DATABX010000314.1:0-1694 GCA_036259335.1 Actinomycetota bacterium | reverse complement strand
CGGTCGACCACGTCACCCTCCACCGCTGGACCCAGCGCTTCGCGCCGGAGCTCGAGAAGCGAGTACGCCGGCACCTCCGCCCCTGCCGCGGGCCGTGGCACGTCGACGAGATCTACATCCGGGTCGGTGGGCGGTGGCGCTACCTCTACCGAGCGGTCGACGGCAGCGGCCAGACGATCGACTTCCTGCTCAGCGCCCAGGCGGGACAAGGCGGCCGCGCGCCGCTTCTTCCGCCAGGCGCTCGGCCGGGCGAACACCCGCCACCCGCGCGAGGTGATCACGGACAGGCTCAAGAGCTACCCCGGCGCGCTCCGGGAGCTGAAGCGGGACGGCGAGCTGTGGCGCTTCACCCGGCACCGCCGCGGCCGCTGGCTGAACAACCGGGTCGAGCAGGACCACCGCCGGATCAAGCGTCGTACGCGCCCCATGCTTGGGTTCAAGCGGTTCGTGACGGCCCGGCGGACCCTGGCCGGCGTGGAGGCGGTGGCGATGCTCGCCAAGGGCCAGGTGCGCGCCGTGCCCGGGAACGACCTGCCGGCCCAGCGCGCCTTCGTCCATCAGGTCTTCGGCCTGGCGGCCTGACCGGGGCGACGCGGTCCGCCAGCTCGCCTCCAGCCGGCCAACGCAACAGATCCCTTGAGGCGGGCGATCTCGTCCTTGAGCGCCGCGTTCTCCTCGCGCACCGCTTGCAGGTGCGTCACCAGATCGGTGACCAGCGCGCGCAACTCATCGGCTGAGAGCGATGCCAGATCGGACGGGGGCGATGGGGCGGCCATCGGTCCGTTGCAGCACAACCGGCTGCCCGCGGAAAGCGTCGATCCGCTCTCACGCCCGCCCTTTTGCTCCGGTTACGCTCGATCGGGGCAGTGGCGGGCTGCGATCTTGCCGCGAACGACAGCGGAGGACCCAGGGATGCAAGAGGAGGATACCGGGCGAGAGGCTCGGCCACGGCTCCCGCGCCGCCGCTTGGTTCAGGCAGGGCTGGCGGGGCTCGGGGGGCTCGCAGCAGCGCGCCTCCTCCCCGGCGTCGGGAGACCGGCGCGCGCCGCCACCGTGGTGACCCCCGACCCGCTCAAGGCGGCGATCCAGAGGAGCGGGATCGCCGTCAAGATCGTCGAGTTCAGCACACCGCCGCGAACCAGCGAGACGCGTCCCTACGCGCTCCTCAACTTCCTCTACCACGCGGGCGACGGATCGGGGTGGCTGTTCGCCAACGACAGCCGCGGCAAGATCTGGCTGATCAACCGGACCACCGGCGCCGTACAGCAGCTCCTCGACCTGCAGCTAGCTCGCGGCAGCGCGTTCCTGGACGACGGCCTGCAGATGGGTCTGCGGAGCTTCGCCTTCCATCCGGATTTCGCCCGCTCGGGGCGTCCCGGTCACCGCAAGCTCTACACCGTCAGCACGGAGACCGTTGCCAGCCGGCCGAGCGGGGTCCGGCTCTTCAGCGGCCCGTTCGAGGCCCTGTTCCATGATGTGCTCGCGGAATGGTCGGTCTATCCCACCGGGCCGGCGTTGCGGGTCAAGTCGAGTTCGCGACGTGAGGTCCTGCGCATCGCGCAGTACAAGCGGGACCACAACACCGATCAGCTGATGTTCGACCCGAACGCTCAGCCCGGGACCAGCAACTACGGCAAACTATTCATCGGTATCGGAGACGGCGGCAACAACCCGGAGCATCCCGATCCCTACGA
>DATABX010000313.1:0-8747 GCA_036259335.1 Actinomycetota bacterium | reverse complement strand
GACGACCGTCCTGCGCTGCTTCAACCGCATGAACGACCTCATCGAGAGCGCCCGGGTCGCCGGGTCGGTGCGCTACCACGGCGTCGACCTCTACGACCCGATGGTCAACGCCGTCGAGGTGCGCCGCCGCATCGGCATGGTGTTCCAAAAGCCGAACCCGTTCCCCAAGTCGATCTGGGACAACGTCGCATTCGGCCCGAAGGTCGCCGGCGTCCGGGGGGACCTGGACGAGATCGTCGAGCGCTCCCTTAGGCGGGCCGCTCTGTGGGACGAGGTCAAGGACCGGCTGAGGGACTCGGCGATGGGGCTGTCCGGCGGGCAGCAGCAGCGCCTGTGCATCGCCCGGGCCCTCGCCGTCGACCCGGAGGTCATCCTGATGGACGAGCCGTGCTCCGCACTCGACCCGATCGCCACCGGGCGCATCGAGGACCTCATGGAGGAGATCAAGAGCGAGTACACCATCATCATCGTCACCCACAACATGCAGCAGGCCGCCCGGGTCAGCGACATGTGCGCCTTCTTCACCGCCGAGGTCAACGAACAAAGCGACACCCGGACCGGCATCCTGGTGGAGTTCGACAAGACCGAGAAGATGTTTTCGAACCCCTCGGACGAGCGCACCGAAAACTACGTCACCGGACGGTTCGGATGAGGTCGTTCTCATGACCCGTCCGGACCAGGTGCCTCCGGGCCCCGGGATCCGCGGCCACTTCGACGCCGAGTTGGACCAGCTGCGCTTGCAGGTGGAGGTGATGGCGGTCCGGGTGGGCGAGGCGCTCAGCCGGATGAGGGTCGTCCTCACCACCCGTGATCCCGAGGTCGCTCAACTGGCGCTCGACGGGGACGACGAGATCGACGCCATGCTGGTCTCGCTCACCGAGCGCTGCTACGACCTGCTGCGCCGGCAGGCCCCCGTGGCTTCCGACCTGCGCTTCATCGTGTCGGTCCTGCGTCTTCTGGAGGAGCTCGAGCGCATGGGCGATCTGGCGCTGCGCGTGGTCAAGCACGCCCCCGAGCTCCCCGCCGACTCGGAGATGTTGCTGACGCTGGACCAGATGGCCGATATCGCCCAGGGGTTGTATCGAACAGCGATCGGCGCATGGTCAAGCCAGGACCTGGACCTGGCCAGCACGCTGGCCTCGCGCAATCAGGCGATGGACGGCCACTACACCCGCTTGCTGGAGCAGATCCTCCGGCTGGAAGGGCCCGGGGCCACGCAGATCGCAGTCGGCGCGGTCCTTATCGGCAAGGCTCTGGACCGGATCGCCGACCACAGCGTGATCGTCGGCGAGCGGCTCCAGTATCTGTTGACCGCCGACCCCGCTTATCTGGCGTCCGAGGTGCGCTGAAAACGCCTAAACGCTTGCCCTAACCGGAAAGGGTGACCATTATTGAAGGAGCCGGCAAAGCCATCGCCGGCTGGCCGGCTGGGAGGTGGGACATCAGCGCCATACCGGAATCAACGCCCCACATCAGACGGCGGGTGGACGCCGAGCTCCGGGAGCTCAAGGTCATGATCCGCTCCATGGGAGCCGCGGCCCAGAATATGTTCGAGCGCTCGCTGCACGGCATCGTCGACAACCGGCCCGAGATCTTCGATGACGTCATCCGCTCCGACGACGAGGTCGACGCCCACTACATGGAGATCGAACGGCGAATCCTGGACGTGCTTGCCCTCCACTCCCCCGTCGCTTCCGACCTGCGCTTTTTGACCGCCCTGCTCCACGTCAGCCTTCACCTGGAGCGGGTGGCGGACATGTCGGTCAACGTGGCGAAGTTGGGCGAAGCCATTGCTCACCTTCCCCGCAACGACACTGTCCTGACCACCATCTCGGAGATGGGCGGCATAGCCCTGAAGATGATCGAGGCTTCGATGGATGCGTTCGCCAACCGGGACCTGGAGTTGTGCATGCGGCTTCCGGAGATGGACGACCCGGTCGACCGGTTGAACCGGGGGATAATCCAGGAAATCCTGCCGATGTGCAACGACATGCGGCTGCTGGAGTGGGGGATGCAGATCCACGTGGTCTCGCGCCAGATCGAGCGGGTGGCCGACCACGCGGTGGACATCGCCGAGCAGACCGCCTTCCTCATCACCGGCGAGTTCCGGGAGTTCACCGACGCCTCGCACCCGGGAGGCGTGGACCTGTAAAGAGCTCCTCGAACCGGCTAATTGTCCCTCTCAGCGTCTGCTTCGCGTCTCCCCGATTTGCATAACTACATTCCTGTAGCTTAGAGTCCCCCGTCAATCCCAGAAAGCAGTCGCGATTAAGCGCGCAACAGTTAAGCCGGAAGCTTATGTTCGGCTGCCTCCGGGGTAGCCCTGAACAACCTAGGAGGTCGCATGTCGTTGCGAAAAAGCCTTGCGTAAATGGATTTGTTTAGGAGTCCTGGGGGGGATCCTGGAGTTTGGAATCATCTATTCGGTAGCTTTCTCCGAAGCCGACCCCCCTCCCAAGCAGACGGTGAGCACGTCCAAGGGCTCCCCGACCAAGTCAACTCTCGGCGCCCGGGCTTCGGTTCGTAACGCCGAGTTCCCCGCTCGGGCAGCAGCCGCCGTCCCCACGCCCGGCTCCCCGGTGCCCGCTCCCATTCCCGCCGAGGCCGCGGTGGCAGCCGGGGCGGCGCCGACGGCGGCACCTGCGGCCACCGGCGCTCCCCCGGCTCCCGAGATTGCGGTGCCCGGACCGCCCGCCTCAGAGGTCAAGATCCAGCTGGACGAGGTCCTGCCGGTTCCCGGCGCCCCCGCAGAGCCGGTCAAGGTGCCGGTACCCGCCGACCTGTCCTCGCTCCCAATCGAGGATCTGATCCGCACCGTGTTCGGTCCGGAGGGTGAGAAGGCGGTGCAGGTGGCGCGGTGCGAGTCGACCCTGCGTCCCCACGCCAAGAAGGGGCAGTTCCTCGGCCTGTTCCAGATGGGCGCCAACGAGCGGACTGAGTACGGCCACGGCGACGACCCGCTGGCCCAGGTGCTGGCGGCGCACGCCCTGTTCCTCGACCGCGGCTGGCAGCCCTGGACCTGCGCCTAGCCGCCGGCCGGTAGCAAGTCGGTTTCGTCGTTCCGGCGGCCCGGGAGATCCCGAGCCGCCGGAATGGACAACGGCGTCGCTTCCCGACCATGCTGTGGGAATGGATCCCGTCGACGAGCCCCTGTCACGCCTGCGGGGAATTTGCATGTCGCTTCCCGAAGCCACCGAACGGCTGAGCCACGGCGAGCCCACCTGGTTCGTGGCGGGCAAGAAGACCTTCGTCACCTACGCCGACCACCACCACGACGACCGGCTGGCCTTCTGGTGCCCGGCACCCGAGGGGGTCCAGGCGGAGATGGTTGCCGCCGAACCGGATCGATTCTTCGTCCCTCCCTACGTCGGCGGCCGCGGCTGGCTCGGCGTTCGCCTGGACCGCGAGGTCGACTGGGACGAGGTGGCCGGCATCGTCGCCGAGGCCTACCGGCTGGTCGCTCCGCGTAAGCTGGTCGCCCGGCTGGACTCCGCCGATGTTTAGTGAGGCGGTCAACGGGCAACCCTGTCGCTTGACTGCGAAGCAGCCGCAGCCCGATGGCCTCGATCCGATGGCCTCGCTTGTTGCGTGGCGCCCATTTGAGGTCTGGTATTCGGAGGCCGGATTAACTATGTTGAGGCCATGTCATTCCGTCTGATCTTCAAGTGTGAGATCTGCGGAGGCCGTCCGGACGAGCTCACCCAGAGCAGCATCGAGCGGCAGTTGTTGAACGCTCGTTTCGGCGAGTGGGTGGACGCCTACCCTGAGAAGTGGCTCATCTGGCACGGCAACGGGATCTACGGAGCGACGGTCTACGCCTGCGGCGAACACCGGGGCGAGCTGAAGTCGTTCATCCGCCAGCACTACGGCGCCATCGGTTGGCACCCCTGGTCGATGCGGACCTACCCCTGCATCCCTCCCGAGGACCTGGTCAAGGCCCGCAGGCGGCTGCGCCACACCGGGTCGAAATTCACCGCGATCTAGCCGGCGGCCGGCAGGGCGGACTCCAGCCACCGGCGTAGCTGCGGCTCGGGCGCGGCGCCGGTGAGCCGGGCCAGCGTCTGGTCGCCCTTCATCACCATCAGCGTCGGGATGCCCTGGACGCCGAACCGCATCGAGGTGCGCGGCGAGTTGTCGACGTTGACCTTCACCAGCTTCACCCGGCCGGCGAAGGTGCCGGCGAGCCGCTCCAGCGCCGGGCTCACCTGGCGGCAGGGGCCGCACCAGGGGGCCCACAGGTCGAGCAGCACCGGGATCGCCGACTCCTCGACCACCTGGGCGAACGAGTCGTCGTCCGCCTCGGCCATCCAGGGAAGCGTGGTCCCGCAGGCGGCACAGCGCGGCAGGCCGTTGGCGGCGGCCGGGACCCGGTTCTTCTTGGCGCAGCTCAGGCAGGCGACGACCTGCGGCATCTCACCCTCCTTACGCACCAGGATAGCTACTCGGCGGAGATAGCCTCGAGGACGTTCAGCCGGGCGGCCCGGCGGGCCGGAGGCAGGGCGGCGAGCACCCCGGCCAGGGCGGCAACCAGCAGGTAGACCGCCAGCTGGCCGTAGGGAATGGCCAGCCGGGTAATGCCCTCACTCTCGAGGCTGGTCACCAGCGCCCACCCGAAGAACAGGCCGATGACCAGGCCCAGTGCCGCGCCGATGATCGAGATGATCACCGCCTCCCAGCGCACCATGGCCCGGGTCTGGCGACGCGCCATCCCCACCGCTCGAAGCAGTCCCAGCTCGCGGGTGCGCTCGAAGACCGATAGCGCCAGCGTGTTGGTGATGCCGAACAGTGCGATGAGAATCGACATCGCCAGCAGCACGTTCACCATCTGGAGCAGCTGGTTCACCTGGCTCGCCGACCGCTCCTTGGTCTCGGTCTGGTCCTCCAGCTCGACGCTCGGGTAGTCCTCCAGGACGTTCTCGATCGCCCGGCGGGCGGCCGCCGGCGACACCCCTTCGGAGACCTTGACCAGCACCTGGAAGTCGACCCTGTCCGGGAAGTTGGCTTCGAAGGTGGACAGGGCGAGCAGGTAGTCGGACTGGATCAACGACTTGTTCTCGAAGATGCCGGCCACAGTCATCTCCTGGTTCCCGGTGGCGGCGAACTGCATCACGAAGGGGTCTCCGACCTCCAGGCCGAGCTCGCCGGCCAGCTCGTGATACAGCAAGACCTCGTCCGGGCCCAGGTCGTCCAGCGACCCTTCGGTGACCTCGACGTCGGTCACCTGGTCCAGGTTGGCCGGGTCGGTGCCCACGGCGAACAGCGACCGCTCGTCGGCGTTGCGGAACTGCCCGAGCCGCAGAGGTGTGGCAGCGGCCACCTCGGGCAGCGCGGCAACCTCCTTCGACATCTCCGGACTGATAAAGGTCGGCGCGCCGAACCCTCCCCCGGCAATCGTGAAGTCCGCCTTCAGGGACTCGTCCAGCACTTCGTTGGTCGACGCCTTGAGCGACTCGCCCAGGATGCTGACCAGGCCCACCAGGGCCAGGCCGATCATGAGCGCCGCCGCGGTGGCGGCGGTCCGCTTCGGGTTGCGGGCGGCGTTGCGCCGGGCCAGCTTGCCCGGGGTGCGCAGCACCTGGATCGGGGCCCCGATCACGTTGGCCAGCGAGCCGGCGAACAGCGGCGCCAGCACCGCCACCCCCAGGAAGGTCACGAAGGCACCGGCCCCCACCAGCTCCACCGGCCGGCCCACGTCGGCGAACAGCCCCGCCATCAGGACGCCGATGCCGAGCAGAGTGACGGCCAGGCCGATCAAGGTGCGCCGAAGCGAGAACCGGGACGCCCTCGGGGCGCTCTCCCGCAACGCCGCCATCGGCGAGATCCGCGCCGCCCGGCGGGCCGGTGCGATCGAGGCAACCAGGGTGACGCCGATGCCCACCACGGCCGCCACCAGGGCAGTGCGGGGCAAAAACACCATGCCCTCGTTCGGCAGGTCGATCCCGAAGGTCGAAAGCAGCGCGTTCAGCGCGACGGCGATCCCGAAGCCGAAAACGATGCCCACGACCGAAGCGAAGATCCCGATCAGCAGGGCTTCGAGAAACACCGCTCCGGTGACCTGCCGGCCGCTGGCGCCGAGGGCCCTCAGCAGGGCGAACTCGCGGGTCCGCTGGGCGACGGTGATCGAGAAGGTGTTGAAGATCAAAAATGCCCCCACGAACAGCGAGATGCCCGAGAAGATCAAAAGCGCGGTGTTGAAAAAGCCGAGGGCCTCCTTGATCAACTCGGACTGCTCGGCCGCGGCGTCGCTGGCGGAGGTGGCCTCGACGCCGTCGGGAAGCACCTCGGCGAGGCTCTCCTGCAACTCTTCGACCGTGACCCCGTCCTCGGCGGCCACGTCGACGCTGTCCAGCCGGCCGGGCTTCTGGAACAGCTCCTGCGCGGTCGCCAGGTCGAACACCGCCAGGGTGGCGCCTCCCAGGTTGTCGGCCTCACCGAAGCCGGCTATCCCCGAGACCTGGAACTCCCGGGGCCCGATCTGGGTGATGATCCTCACCCGGTCCCCCACGTCGAAGTTGTGGTTGCGGGCGGTGGCGGCGTCCACCACCACCTCGTCGGGCCCGGAGGGGGCCCGGCCGTCGCGCAGGATCAACGATCCCTGCGGCTCGTCGTACCACGAGGCCCCCAGCGTCGGAGCGCCCCCGGTGGTGACCGCCTCGCCCTCGTCGTCGACGAACTGGGCGTACCCCGAGACCGATCCGGCGGCGGCCTCCACGCCGTCCACTGCCCGCACCGTGGCGACCAGGCTGTCGGGGATCGGGCTCCGGCTGCCGCCGAGCTGGCTCTCGAACTCGCTTTCCGCCCGGACCACGACGTCGATCCCCTCGTTCACGTCGCTGAACAGGTTGTCGAACGAGGAGTTCATCGTGTCGGTGAGCACGAACGTGCCGGAGACGAAGCCAACTCCGAGGACGACCGCCAGGGCGGTCATCGCCAGCCGGAGCTTGCGGGCCCGGAGGTTGCGCAGGGTGAGCTTCCACACCGGGTCAGCCCTCCAGCGTCTTGAGGAAGTCCAGGATCTGGTCCGCCTTGGGGTCCTCCATCTCCTCGACCACCCTTCCGTCGGCGAGGAAGACCACGCTGTCGGCGTAGCTGGCGGCGAACGGGTCGTGGGTGACCATGACGATGGTCTGGTGGAACTCGTCGACCGTCCGGCGCAGGAACTCCAGGATTTCGTGGCTGCGCCGGGAGTCCAGGTTGCCCGTCGGCTCGTCGGCAAAGACGATCTCCGGCCGGCTGGCGAGCGCCCGGGCGGCGGCAACCCGCTGCTGCTGGCCGCCCGACAGCTCCCCGGGCAGGTGGTGAAGGCGGTCGCCCAGACCCACGGTCGAGATCAGGTACTCCATCCATTTCTTGTCCGGAGATCGTCCGGCCAGGTTCAACGGCAGGGTGATGTTCTCGAGGGCGTTGAGGGTGGGCACGAGGTTGAACGACTGGAAGATGAAACCCACCTTGTCCCGGCGCAACAGGGTCCGCTCCTTCTCGTCCATTCCGGAGATCTCGACCCCGCCGACGAACACCTTGCCCGAGGTCAGGTCGTCGAGGGCCGCCAGGCAGTGGAGCAGCGTCGACTTGCCGGACCCCGACGGGCCCATAATCGCCTTGAACCGGCCCTTCGGCACGACGAGGCTCACCCCGTCGAGCGCTCGCACCGCGGCCTCGCCGTGCCCGTAGACCTTGACCAGGTCGACGGCCACCACCGCCGCCCGCTCCAGCAGCGCCTGGGCGCTGGTGGGCTGCGCCGGGGCGGAGTTGCCAAGACTCATAGAACCTCCTTGTCAAAGTGGTCGGCCCGGACGGGAATCGCTGCGCTGGGAGCCGCCTTCACGCTACCAGGGGCAGTGGGCCATTCCTAGCGGTTCTTCAGCCGGCGAGTATTCGGACGATTGCGACGACCCCGATCGCCAGCGCGACACCACGCAGCACCGGGGCGGGGAGGCGCCGCCCCACCCGGGCGCCGATCTGGCCTCCGATCACCGCGCCGGCGCCCAGGAGCAGGGCCACCGGCCAGGAGACGTCCGCCACCACGATGAACAGGATGGCCGGCACCAGGTTGATCCCGGCGGCGATCACGTTCTTGGCGGCGTTCGCCCGCTGGATGTGCTCGTTGAGCCCGATCCCCAGCAGGCCCAGCAGAAGCACGCCCTGGGCGGCGCCGAAGTAGCCGCCATAGATGCCGGAGGCGTAGATGCCGGCAAGCAGCGCCGGCCCGACCTCCCGCGGTTCGCCGTTGGGCCTGGGCGACCGGCGCTCCAGCCACCGGGACACCCGCGGCTGGAGCAACACCAGCACGCACGCCAGGCCGATCAGGTAGGCGACCACGCCTTCGAACACCCGGGAAGGCATCGCCAGCAGGATCAGTCCCCCGGTCAACCCGCCCAGGCAGCCCGCGGTGCAGAGCCGGACCAGCCGGGACTTCTGGCCCTCGAGCTCGCGATGGTAGCCGAGGGCGCCGGAGACCGATCCGGGGATCAATCCGACCGTGTTGCTGACATTGGCGACGACCGGCGGGTAGCCGAGCGCCAGCAGCAGCGGGAAGGTGATCAGCGAGCCGGCTCCGACCACGGCGTTCATCGCTCCCGCCGCCATGCCCCCGAAGAACACGGCGACGTGTTCCCAGCCCGTCATCCCAGCCGGGTGGTGGTGGAGGTGCCGAACCGCTCGGCGGTCAGGTGCTTGATGCCGGCGGGAAAGTCGGCGGACGCCCGGCGGTGGGCGGTTGCGAGCTTGCGCTGGGCGTCGAAGTCGCC
>DATABX010000312.1:0-2398 GCA_036259335.1 Actinomycetota bacterium | reverse complement strand
GATGCGCCGGCGGATTTCGGTCGGGAGGGAGCCCCGGGTGTCGAGGACGCTTCGCCGCAGTGCTTCCATGGCCGAACGATGGTCTGCCATCGTGCTCCTAACCGGGATACGAGCCGCTCAGGCGGATCCTAGTCCTCCTCGGGAGGCCGCTCCAGCGAGGGGGCGGTGTAGGTACGTGAAACCGGTTAAGCTCCGGTAAGGCCCGCAGCAGCGGGCCAAATCGCGTTGCACCCCCTGCGAGGAGCTCCCTTGAGTGAAGCCGCCGAAGTCACGGCAGTAGATTCGTCCAACGGTACCGGTTCCGGCGCCGCCGAGACCAAGTATCCAAAGGTCATCGCCCGCGGCCAGGACGAGAGCATCGTCCACTACGCGCCGAAGCCGCACCAGGAACCGGATCCCTCCACCCGCTACTAGAGGTTTCTCCCCGGCCGGATGGGGTCAAGTCCATCCGGCCACGAAACTCCCGCTCTCGGGCAGGCGCCGGCCCGATGCCCGCCCCCGCCGGTTAGCATCGATCAGTGGCGCACCTTCTTGGGGCTGAAGCCCTCCATCACGAATTCCAGCACGGCGTCGTCCTCGACTCGGTGACCCTCGGGGTCAACGAGGGGGACCGGGTGGGCATCGTCGGCCGCAACGGCGACGGCAAATCGACGCTTCTGGCGCTGCTTGCCGGGCGGCTCCAGCCCACCTCCGGCCGGGTGACCGTCAGGCGGGGCGTGAGCATCGGGATGCTCGACCAGACCGTCACCCCCGATCCGGGTCTGACCCTCGGCGCCGCAATCGTCGGCGACACGCCCGAGCACCTCTGGGCCGGCGACCCGCGGATCCGGGACCTGCTGGAGGGCCTGGTCGGCAACCTGCCCTGGGGCGCCCGGCTCGGCGAGCTCAGCGGCGGTCAGCGCCGACGGGTGGCGCTGGCCCGGGTCCTAGCCGGGAACCACGAGGTGCTGTTCCTGGACGAGCCGACCAACCACCTCGACCTGGAGGCCATCACCTGGCTGGCCGAGCACCTGAAGAGGCGATGGGCCCCCAACGAGGGCGGCCTCGTCGTCGTGACCCACGACCGGTGGTTCCTGGACGAGGTGTGCACGGTGACCTGGGAGGTGCACGACCGGGTGGTCGAGCCGTTCGAGGGCGGGTACGCCGCCTACATTCTGCAGCGGGTCGAGCGCGACCGGATGGCCGCCGCCTCCGAGGCCAAGCGCCAGAACCTGATGCGCAAGGAGCTCGCCTGGCTGCGCCGGGGGGCGCCGGCCCGTACCACCAAGTCCAAGTTCCGGGTCGAGGCCGCCAACGCACTGATCGCCAACGAGCCGCCGGTGCGCGACCAGGTCGAGCTGATGCGCATGGCGACCAGCCGCCTCGGCAGGGAGGTGGTGGACCTGATCGACGTCAGCGTCTATTTCGGCGACAAGCCGGTGCTGCGCAACGTCGACTGGCTGATCAAGCCGGGGGAGCGCACCGGGATCCTGGGGGTCAACGGGGCGGGCAAGTCGACCCTGTTGAACCTGGTCACCGGGGCGGTCCAACCGACGAGTGGCCGGGTCAGGAGGGGCAAAACCGTGAAGGTCGCGACCCTGACCCAGGAGAGCACCGAACTGGACCAGCTGGCCGGCGAGCGGGTCAGCGACCTCCTGAAGCGGGCGCGCTCGACATTCGTTGCCGGTGGAAAGGAGATGACCCCGGCCCAGCTCCTCGAGCGGCTCGGTTTCAGAAGCTCCCAGCTGGCGAACCCGGTCGGGAAGCTCTCGGGAGGGCAGAAGCGCCGTCTTCAGCTGCTTTTGATCCTGTTGAACGAACCGAACGTCCTGGTCCTCGACGAGCCCTCCAACGACCTGGACACCGAGATGCTGGCGGCGATGGAGGACCTGCTCGACTCGTGGCCGGGGACGCTGCTGGTCGTTTCGCACGACCGGTATCTCATGGAGCGGGTCACCGACCAGCAGTACGCCATTCTCGACGGCCGCCTGCGCCACATGCCCGGCGGAGTCGAGCAGTACCTGAGCCTGCGTAACAAGGCGCCCGAACCCGTACCGCCGGGCAAGCCGGCGGCTTCCAGAAGCCCCGACGGGGCGGCGGCCCGTGAGGCCCGGAAGGAGGTTGCCTCCATCGAGCGCAAGCTGGCCAAAGTGCCGCTTCAGATAGCCGCAGTAAACGAACGGATCGCTGCCCACGACCAGAGCGACTACCAGGGCTTGCAGACCCTGGTGGACGAGCTCAACGAGTTGCAGGCGAAGCTGTCGGAGCTGGAGGACCGGTGGCTGCAGCTAACCGAGAAGCTGGAGAGCGCTTGATATTAACAAAAATCATTAGGTAGGCCTAAGAAAAACTGTTGACCCCTCCAAGCTCGTCCCATAGAGTGGGGTTCTCCTCTCCGATAGTCGGTCGGAGAGGAGAA
>DATABX010000311.1:0-1922 GCA_036259335.1 Actinomycetota bacterium | reverse complement strand
AGGGATGGTCACGATGCCTCCCGGCTTCCTGTCCGGGCTCGCCGCGCTGTGCCGGGAGCACGACGTGCTGCTGCTGGCCGACGAGGTTGCCACCGGCTTCGGCCGGACCGGCCGGATGTTCGCCTGCGAGCACGAACGGGTAGCTCCGGACATCCTGGCGATCGGCAAGGGCCTGACCGGCGGCTACCTGCCGGTGGCGGCGACGTTGACCACCGACCGGATCTACGACGCCTTCTGGGGTGAGCACTCCGAGCTCAAGACCTTCTTTCACGGGCACTCGTTCACCGGCAACCAGCTCGGCTGTGCGGTGGCGCTGGCCAGCCTGGACCTGTTCGACTCGGACCGGCTGGTCGAGAAGGTGCAGGTCTCGGCGGCCCAGGTTGCCGACCAGCTGAAACCGGTGGCCGAGCTGCCCCACGTCGGCGACGTCCGCCAGCGGGGCCTGATGGCCGGCATCGAGTTGGTGGAGGACCGGGAGTCGAAGCGGCCTTACCCGTGGCAGGAGGCCACCGGCATGAAGGTCTGCCGCAGGGCGCGGGAGCTCGGCATGATCACGCGGCCCCTGGGGGACGTGGTGGTCTTTATGCCGCCGCTGGTCACGGGCCCCGAGGATCTGGAGGCCATGACCGGAATCCTGCACCGGGCGGTCCGCGAGGTGACCGAAGGTTGAGAGGCGTCTTCGTAACCGGGACCGACACCGGCGTCGGCAAGACGGTCGTCACCGCCGGGCTGGTGGCGGCGCTGAGGGCCGAAGGCATCGACGTGGGCGTCTCCAAGCCGGTGCAGAGCGGCAACCGGGCCGGCGACCCTGAGGGGGACACCATGCGCCTGCTGACTTTGGCCGGGCTGGAGGACCCGCCGGAGCGGGTGAACCTCTATGCCTTCGAGGCGCCCCTGGCGCCGCTGGTCGCTGCCGAGCTCGAGGGGGTCGAGATCGCACCGGCCGGGGTGGTCGAGCATGTGCGCGGTGCGGGCCACGACGCAGTGCTGGTCGAGGGCGCCGGCGGGTGGATGGTTCCGCTGGCCCCCGGGTGGACGGTCGCCGGCCTGGCGGCCGAGCTCGGCTACCCGGTCCTTATCGTTGCCCGCCCGGGCCTCGGCACGGTGAACCACTCGGTTCTCACGGCCAACGCAGTCCGCCAGGCCGGGCTGGAGGTCGCCGGCGTCGTGCTCAACGGGTGGGACCAGGGCACCGACGCCAGCCGGTCAACCAACGACCGGCTGATCTGCGAGTACGGCGCGGTTCGGGTGCTCGGGACGACGCCGCGGCTTAAGGACCGGCTCACGACCGACCGCCTGCGTGGGATGATCTGCGATCACATCGACCTGGGGCCGATCCGCCGCTGCCTGGCCGACCCCGTCCCGGCTGGAGGGAGTAAGCAGACTTGAACCCGACCGTTGACACCGCCGTGAGCACCCGCTGGGACGACCTGGCCACCCGCGTGCTGGAGGGTGGCCGGCTGAGCGACCCGCAGGCTCTGTCGGTCCTCACCTCGGACGACGCCGACCTGCTCGGTGTGCTACACGCCGCCTTCCGCATCCGCCGGGCTCACTTCGGGGTGAAGGTGAAGCTCAACATGCTGATCAACGCCAAGAGCGGGATCTGCCCCGAGGACTGCGGGTACTGCTCGCAATCCCGAGTCTCCAGCGCCCCGATCGCCAAGTACCGGATGCTGTCGGAGGAGGTGCTGGTGGCCGGCGCCCACGAGGCCTGGTCGCGCCGCGCCGCCACCTACTGCATCGTCGCCAGCGGCCGGGGGCCGTCCAAAAAGGACCTCGACGAGGTGACCGCCGCGGTCCGCCGGATCAAGCAGGAGCTGCCGATGAAGATCTGCGCCTGCCTCGGCCTGCTGACCGACGAGGACGCCCTCCGCCTGAAGGAGGCCGGCGTCGACCGTTACAACCACAACCTCAACACCTCG